>QIAI01000082.1:0-13581 GCA_003224995.1 Acidobacteriota bacterium | reverse complement strand
GAGTGATATTGGGACCAGCCTTTGAGACTGAATGGGCCGGCCGTGGCGCTGCGTTCGGAGATCTGGAGAACGACGGCGACGTCGATGTGGTGGTGAGTAACGTCGGACAGAAGGCGACGGTGCTGCGTAACGATGGCGGGAATCGCAATCACTGGATCGGGATTCAGACGATCGGCAAAAAGTCCAATCGCGACGGGATCGGCAGCCGGGTGAAGGTCGTGTCCGCCTCCGGGTTCACGCAGTATTTCACCGTTAACACAGCCGTCGGCTATCTTTCCGCAAGCGACAAGCGGTTGATCATCGGCCTGGGCGCAGATTCGACGGCGAAACTGGTTGAGATTCGTTGGCCGTCAGGCATCGTGCAAAGACTCGAGAATGTCAAAGCCGGACAGATGTTGAAGGTGACGGAAGCCGCCCCATGATCACCCGGCGCAAAATGATTGCTTCCATGTTTGCCGCGGCTGGAAGCGCAATGACAGGGGCTGCCTTCGGGCAGGGCGTATCGTCGCGCGGCGTGAAGGCGCAACCCCGCGGGAAGCCTTCCGGCCGTCCATTTCTTTCCCGCATGACCGACGTCGCGAAGCAAGCGGGTCTGACGCAATCCATCATTTATGGGGGCATCGACACTAAGAGCTACATTGTCGAGGTGGTCGGATGCGGAGTGGCGTTTATCGACTACGATAACGACGGCTGGATGGATCTTTTCATTCTCAGCGGCACTCGTCTGGACAACGCCCCTTCTGACGCGACCAATCGCCTTTACAAGAACAATCGCGACGGCACGTTTTCGGATGTAACCGCCAAGGCCGGACTGCGACGAACGGGTTGGGCGTCGGCAGTGACTGTGGGAGATTATGACAACGATGGCTTCGACGACATTTTTGTAACGTACTACGGGCAAAACGTCCTCTATCACAACAATGGTGACGGCACTTTCACCGATGTGACCGAGCGGGCTGGATTGCGCTCGCCAGCCGTCCACTACGGCTCCGGATGCAGCTGGGTCGATTATGATCGCGACGGGCGCCTCGACCTTTTCGTCGCGAATTACCTCAGTACGACACTCGAGAAGTTGCCAAAACCGGGCGAGAATTCAGATTGCACATGGAAGGGCGTTCCCGTGAATTGCGGTCCCCGCGGATTGCCTCCAGGCTTCGTCCAGCTATTTCACAATAACGGGGATGGAACATTCACGGACGTCAGCAAAGCGTCGGGAGTTTCGGCGGCTGCCGGGGCATACCCCATGACGGTTGTCGCAGCGGACTACGACAATGACGGCTGGCCGGACGTTTATGTTGCTTGTGACTCCACCCCGAGCTGGTTGTTTCGTAATCAGCACAATGGCACGTTCCGTGAGGAAGGCCTGGAGCGCGGCGTCGCGCTTAGCGAAGATGGATTGGAGCAAGCCGGCATGGGAGTCGGTGTCGGCGACTACGACCTCGACGGGAACCTGGACATCTTCAAGACACATTTTGCCGATGATACGAATGTTCTCTACCACAACGACGGCAAAGGGAATTTCGATGACGTGACGATCCGCGCCGGCCTTGGGGTCGAAACGCGATACGTGGCCTGGGGAACGGGCGTGGTCGACCTGGATAATGACGGCTTTCCTGATTTGTTTGTCGCCACCGGAAGCGTGTATCCCGAGGTAGAACGACGACTTCCCGCCTATCCCTTTCGGACTCCCCGCCTGGTGTTTCGCAACCTGGGCGATGGTAGATTCGAGGAATTGATCGAGGAAGCCGGGAGTGGAGTCAGCACACCCCACGCGAGCCGGGGCTGTGCCTTCGGAGACTTCGACAATGACGGCGATATGGACGTCCTCGTGATGAACATGAATGAACCGCCGTCCCTGCTGCGCAATGATGTCTCCGGCAACAACCACTGGCTGAAGGTTCTTCTCGTCGGTGTCCAGACAAATCGGAGTGGAATCGGTTCGCGCGTGCTGGCGCGCTATGGGACCCGCCGCCAGGTGCAAGAGGTCAGCGCCCAATCAAGTTTCTACTCGTGCAATGACCGTCGTTTGCACTTTGGACTGGGTAGTGAAAGCAGTGCAGACCTGATAATCCGCTGGACCAATGGAGCGACCGAGACAATTCCAAACATCGCAGCTGATCAACTGGTGGTTGTTCGAGAGGGATCGGGCATCATCCGCAAACAGAAGTTCAAGTAAAGCAGTTCAACTACATGTCTCGCGGCGCGGTGCCTTCCGGTTCGCAATGGAGCCCGAGCGCTCCGCAGTTGGAGCGGATCCTCAAGCCTTCAGCAATACGTAAGTGCTGTAGCTCTCCTTGTCGATTTTCATGAAGGGACGCATCGTAATGCTGCTGCCATCAGCCGTATTGGCGATCCAATCGCCGTTCGCATTGTTCGCAGCCTTGGCCTGCAGCAGGCTGCTTCGGTCGAAGGTGGGTTGGGAATCGGTCACGGCGAAGAGCACTAGAGGGCCTTGCACCAGGGCCACCACGCTCGGATGATTGGCGTCAACGGGTTCCAACCGCAGCGGCATCGGCAGTTCTAGCTCAACGCGATCGCCATCCCGCCAGGTACGCCGGATCGCGGCGAAGGTGCCTGGTTTTACTGCCTCGGAGACTCGGTTGCCATTGACTGACAACACCGGATCTGGCGTGGCCCACGCAGGAATCCGAACATAAATCGTGTAATCCTGCGGTTGCGAACCGGAGACATTGATTTGCACTTTGTTGTCGAACGGGTACTTGGTTTCCTGCTTCAAGCCGTGCTGCCCGCCTGCATCCTTCCATTGCACTCTTGAGGGTGCGAAGAGATTTACGTACACACCGTCGTCGGAACGCAGATAGGTGCTGATGTGATAGTCCGCCGCAAGTTGCGGGAAGGTTCCTGAGCAGCATGGCCATTTTTGCCCGTAATAGACCTTCTTGCCCGTGTTAGCGTAATCGGAATAGTAGAACGAAGTGCCGTCAGCTTGGATAGGCCATGCGCCGAGAATGGTGTTGTAGAGAATTCGCTCCATGCTATCGCCATATTGAGCATCCTTGGTGACGCGCAGCAGGTATCGCGTGATTTTGAAATGGCCGTAGGCGCCGCACGGCGTTTCGAAGCTGGCGTGGCCGTGCGCCAGACTATTGCCCAATTGCCCCGTCCCCGGTTCTCCGAATGCTTCATCCGGTCCCCAGCCGCCGGTGGCGAAGCTCTGGGTTTTCGCAAGCATCTCGAAGCCATTCCTGGCGGCCTGCAGATGCATCTGGCTGCCCAGCGTGATATAGGCCTGCATGGCTGAGCTGAAGGCATTCACGTGGCTGTAGGCATGCTCGAAAGGCAACACGTTGTTGCCCTGCGACAGGGGCTCGAAATAGGTGTCATCCTCCAGATACCTCTTCGCCATATCGCGGTAGAAGGGCTTTCCGCTGCGCTGGTACGCCAGGAAAAGATTTTCCGGAAGAGTGTAGGTTTCATCCCAGGTATAGGAGGTGTCCTTGTGCGGGCGGGACCGTTGCTCCTGGCGGGACAATGCCTTCTCGGGAAGATAAGCCACCATCGCCCGCGTAAGTTTTTCATGTACATCCATCGCCATCGGATCGTGCGCGAACTCGTGAGCATCGATGAGCCCGCAGGAAAGCTTGTCGTAGGTGTACGCCGGCAAGCGATAATCTACGAAAAATTTGGCCTTGGGATCGAGCGTTTCCGCGTAGCCTTTCACCAGGCGATTGATCTTTGCGCGCGTCGGCTCCGACCCTGAAACTGCATACGCGCGTGCCAACGCGGAAACGTATTGACCAAAAGTATGTCCGGCGATGAAGCCATGGAAGTCATTTCGCTCCAGGCTGAAGCCTGTCAGATCGTACCAGCCTCCCATGTCCTCACCCGGCGCGGGCAGACCGGCCACCTGTCGAAATACCTTGAGCAGGCGATCGTCATCGAGGCCCAGAAAACGAGCATGATTTTCATCGAACTGCCGCTTCATGGGACCCTCGAACAGTTCCACATCGGAGTAAGCGAAGGTGGAGAGGGGAGTGTTGATGGCAACCAGACTTTTCTGGGCGGTGGCCCACGCGGGAACGGTGCGCGCCGCGTACGTGGCAGCAGTAGTGGCAGTGGCGGTCTTCAGGAAAGTACGCCGGGTAACGGGGAGGATCATGGCGACCTCGTGGCGGTTCTAAAGCAAACGTTTACTCACAGCAGATTTACTCCCTGCTTCTCCCCTTGTCAACCCCCATCCTTACGCAGACCGAAATGATCACACAGCCTGGTGATCTTTCAGGACATCTTCAATCTCCGCAATCTCACTCGGGAGCAAGCGGAACTGGGCCGCGCCGACGATGCCAGCGACCTGCTGGGCGCTCCGGAATCCGACGATTGCACCCGTCACCGCTGGATGGTTCAGCGTCCATGCAATGGCTACTTCGCCCGGAGTCCGCCCATGTCGATTCCCGATCTCGCGCAAATTGTCGACCAGCTTGAGATTGCGAGAAAGCAAGGGCTCTTGAAAGTTTGGAAGATTCTTGCGCCAGTCTTCCGGCGAAAAATTGGCCACCCGCTCATGCGTCATGGCTCCGGTGAGCAGCCCAGCCGACATGGGCGAGTACACAATGACACCAATGTTATTTCGTTGGGTGAAGGGCAAAATCTCTGATTCAATTTCGCGAGTGACAATGGAATACGGAGGTTGCAAAGAAGTGATGGGTGCAATCGCTTGTGCCCGTTTCATCTGCCGAACGCTGAAGTTGGATACCCCGATGTATCGGACCTTTCCCTCCTTTTGCAGGCGCGCCAGTTCGGTCCAGCCTTCCTCAATATCCTCATCCGGTTCGGGCCAGTGGATCTGGTAGAGGTCTATGCTGTCGATCTGCAGCCGGCGTAAGCTGTCTTCGCATTCGCGCCGAATTGACCGAGCCTTGAGGCACGCTCCGATTTTTCCGTTAGCGTCCCAAACCCGTTCGCACTTGGTGAATACATAAGGACGCGGCGTCCGATTGTTTAGGGCGCGAGCGACCATCTCTTCCGAATGGCCGAGGCCGTAAAGAGCGGCGGTATCCACCCAGTTGAGGCCATGATCCAATGCGGCATGGATGGCGGGAACGGAATCACTGTCGTTTTGCGGTCCCATACTGCCGCTCCAGCCGCCACCGCCAATCGCCCAAGCGCCAATGCCGATCGGGGTGATACGAAGATCACTGTTTCCAAGTAGGCGAGTCTCCATTGCTTTCCCTCGGCCGCAGCGGCGATGAAATAATGGCGGCAGTGTAATCGATTTCTGAAAAATACCAAAACGACGCTTTTGCCGCACTCCGCGACTTTTGAAAGCAGCACCTCAGGAGATCGAAAATGCCAGCGAATATGCTTGACAGCCGCTTCACAGCCGGCCTATAAGCTGCTTGCATGGGTTGAGAAATCGTTTGCCATAAAGTTGGCTCGACGCTAAAGCGATGCGGCCAGTCTGGCGCTGGCCAAGGGAGCGGAAAGATGATTAGCAAAGGAAAAATTTCCCGTCGTACATTCGTCACCTCGGCTGTCTCGGTGGCTGCCCTGTCCTCTCTCCCCACTCGTCGCGTTGTTGCCGAGGTGGCTGCCGGCCAAAAACCCATGCCGCAGCCAGGCGCGGGGCTCACTGACGCGCCCGGTTGGAAAGATCAGGGAATTGAAAATCTCGCGAAGTCCCCTCACGCAAAGTTACGGGACATTCCCGTACGCGCAGTCACCATCTCCGGAAACTTCTGGGCGCAACGCCGCGAGATCAATGTGAACCGGAGCATTCCCAGCATGCACGACCTGCTGGAGGCTAACGGTCGCATGAACAATTTCCGTCGGCTGGTGGGAAAGAGTGAAGCTGCGCAAAGCGGCCCGGTGTTTTCAGATTCCGATGTTTACAAGTGGACCGAGGCGGTTGGATTTGTGCTGCAATCTGGGGATCGCCCGGAATTACGCGCCATGGCAGAGAAATTCATCGACGAGGTGGTGGCAGTACAGGAGCCAAACGGCTACCTGAACACCTATTACCAGGACGATCGCAAGCCCCTGCGCATGCAGCCACAAACGCAGACTACGGGCCATGAACTCTACAATCTCGGCCACATGTTGCAGGGCGCCATTGCCTACTACCGGGCGACGGGAGATCGCAAGCTGCTTGACGCCGGTATTCGCTTCGTCAATGACTTCCTCCTACCAAATTACGGTCCGGCGCCCAAGCAGCCCATCGTTTCCGGCCATCCCGAAATTGAAATGGGATTGATCGAGCTCTACCGCATCACCGGCGACCAGCGCCAACTCGAGCTTGCGGGATACATCTTGCAGGGCGACAAACGTATTGAGCTCCCGGAACGTCGCACCATTTACATGTTTAGTGGTACTCCGTTCACTGCGCGTACAAAATTGGAAGGTCATGCCGTTCGGGCGATGTACGCCTGTTGTGGCGCTACCGACTATTACATGGAGACCGGCGATCCAGCCTATTGGAAAACGCTGAACACTCTTTGGGACGACATGACCGCTACCAAGATGTACGTCACAGGGGGAGTGGGATCGCGTTCCGATGGAGAGGCGTTCGGAGATGCTTACGAGCTGCCGAATTTCCGCGCTTACGGGGAAAGCTGTGCCGCTATCGGGAACATGATGTGGAACTGGCGAATGCTGGCCGCCACCGGAGACGCAAAGTTCACGGATGTCATGGAACGTGCCTTGTACAACGGAATCAATTCCGGGATGTCACTGGATGGCGTTCTGTACTGTTATCGGAATCCCTTGGCGTTTGATCCTTCGACGGGAGACAAAATCCGGAATCCCTGGTACGACGTAACGTGCTGTCCGCCCAATCTCGAGCGGACTTTCGGTTCGCTTCCGGGATATTTCTACAGCACCAGCGGAGACGGAATCTATGCGCACCTGTACGACAACTCGGAACTCAACTGGCATTTGGAGGATGGAACTGGACTGAAGGTTACCCAGAAGACGAACTACCCATGGGATGGCGCCGTGGAAATCACGGTGTCGCCGGCGAAGGTTTCCGATTTTGCCTTCTATCTGCGAATTCCTGGATGGACCGATACCGCACACGTTTCCGTGAATAAGAAAGTACTGGCTGGAGCGAAGCCGGGAGAATATTTTCCCATCCGCCGCCGCTGGTCGGCGGGTGACGTCATTCAACTGAGTCTGGAGGTGGTGCCACAGATAATCGAAGCGAACCCCCGGGTTGCCGACGACAGCGGGCGAGTCGCCATCCAGCGCGGACCACTGATTTACTGCCTGGAGGAGATCGATCAGCCCAACGGAGTTTCCTTGAGTGACATTGCAGTGGATCCTGGGCGGCGGCCGGGCGAACAATTTCAAACTGAGTTCAAAAACGAGCTCGGCGGGATGCTGGTGCTTCATCACACGGGCGCGCTGTACGAACGGGGTGCGCAGAAATCGCTCTATGCACGCTTCGGCGGGGAGTCGTTGAAGACTCGGAAAATCCCTCTGACCTTCATTCCGTATTACGCGTGGGCTAACCGGCAGGCGACCTCGATGCAAGTCTGGAATCTGCTGCTGCAGGCATAGTCGAGCCAGGTCTTGCCAGCTGAGACGCAGGAGCGAAAGACCTTGCCGAGGCAAACTGAACTGAACTCGGACCGCACCCTCCTTAATTGCCGTCCATGCCGGCGAGCTCAGTAACTGCAACTGGCCGGCACTCTCCAGCCTTTTGAACTCGTCGTCTGACGGCGTTGCCGGCGAACCCATCTCTTTCCATACCGTGAAGGCATTGCTGTGATTCGAATCTATCCGGAAATTTTCTACCAGTCCGCGGGCCGCTCCTTCCGGCAAGCCGGTTACAACCAGGTCGATGGGCGCCGCGGGGAAGGGAAGATCGTCATCGTGATAATTCCAGATCAGAATCTCGATCTCTCGGTCTTTGCGAGCTGCAATGGCATTGATGTCGGGCTGTACGCGCACTCCCGCGTTCACGACGTCGTCAGTCGCCAACGCTCCTGAACTGGTTACCTTCAGGCGCTGCTTGCCCAAAAAGCCAAGCATCCCAAAGGCATTCAGGACAGGCTTGTCCACGCCGTTCGTAGCCAGTTCCCGGAATCCCGCGAAGTATGGCTGATCTTCAAATTCAAATGCCCAAGTGACGGATCCAAGAAAATTGACTTGCTGCTGCTGGGCCAGCTCCAGGACACGATTGAGGACCTCAACCGTGTAGGCGGCGTACAACGGTCCATTCCGATACAGGTTCTGCGGATTCTCCTTGGCCGAACAGGCAGCACAACCCTCCGGGTCCGATTCTCCCAGAATGATTGGAGTCTGTCGCCACTCCGGAAAGGATGCCACGATTTTGAATCCCTGGTCGATTGCGGCGAGTTGGTGCTGAATGCCCATCTGCACGTGATCCCCTTGCCAAGTGGGAGATCCCTTGGGATGAAAGCTGATGAAATCCAGCCGGGATCCAATCTTGCTGCTGGCATAATTTTTTCCACGCACGCAATGCTCGAGAAAGGCGCGGAGAGGAAGCGCTCGCAATACCGCCTCAACCGAAAAATCGTAAAGCTTTAAGTATTCCTCGGGCGTTCCTTTCCAGTAAGCGATATCCGGTTCGTTCCATACTTCCCAAAGCCAGGTTTTCACCTCGGCATCACCATAGCGCTCGCGAAGGTGATGAACCAACTGGAAAACGAGTTCAGACCATTTCTGATAATCCTTCGGTGGATACGCCCATCCCGTGTAGATGCCCGTTGCCGAAGTACGAGGGAAGTTGTGACGATAAGGTTCCGGATGGGTAGACAGAGCTTTTGGCATAAAGCCGATTTCCACCAAAGGCTTTACTCCAGCGGTATGAAATGTGTCGAAAATCTGATCCAGAATCGTCCAGCTGTAGATGGCACGTCCGGACGGATCTTCGGTGTAGACATTGGTCGATCCCCATTTCAACGAAGCACTCCCGTCTCCGGTCGTCAGCAGATTGTGAACTCGAACGTATACCGGCGCAGCATCGATCGCAGCCAATTCACTCAGCAACTTCTTGCCGTTTGGAGCATACGTGTAGTTAGGCTCGTCATATCCGAAGTAGGTCCAGATGGGTGCGAGCTGTCCCTGAGCCTGATCAGCCTGAACACGTATGTTCACTGCCTGCCTGGTTGATTGAGGCATGCACACCGGACAAATAAGGAGAAGGAAAACCACACACCAGGACAGAGTCGGAGATCCAGTACAAGCGATAGGTCTATTCGTCATTTGCAAAACTTGGTTAGGATCGCGAATCCTTCACCTGTGTTGCCTGTGCAACAACGCAATTAGCTGAACGACCTTCCCTCAATTCTCACGAGCCTTCGAACCCTCCGAGCAGGCTTTCATGGCTTGAATTAGTGCGCGGAGTAGTGCTTTGTATTTTGGGTTCGAGAATTGAAGACGTCGAAACTTCCATCTGGCCAGGCGGTCACCTGCAAGTAGTGCGCTGCATCCGGGCCCTGTGGGTTGGCGATGAACTCGGGAGCAACATTGTGCGCCGTACCACCCTCGTCGGAAAAGTGCAGCTGCCACAGGTTCTCGAGGCGTGGAGATTTTTCGATGATGTCCCAAGCGGAGGGGGTTCCTCCCTTTTTTGCGCCATTGTCCATGATCGCGACCCGGGGAGCGATCGCATTCAGGAAAGCTGGACTGCCGCTCTGGTACCAGCCGTGGTGAGAGACAATGTAAATATCGATTGCGCCCAGATTATTGTTCGGACACACCAACTCCATCTCTTTGTCGCGCGTGAGATCGCCCAGATCCAAGATCCTCAGCTTGCCGAAATGAATAAGTATTCCCAGGGAACGAATGTTGCTGGCATTTTCCTGGCCTGCTCCGGGCAGCGAGCGGTCGATGACGGCTCCATCCGAACTCATGACCGTAGCTTCCATTCCCCGGATTGGAAGGCGATCTCCAGGCTTCAGGGTCATGCGCTTAAACTTTTTTTCCGCCAATAAGGCCTGGTAGTCTTGCCAGACTTGAACCGTTGGCGCGTCCGTGCTCTCGCGGTTCTCGCCATGGTCGATGACAGTTCCAACCGGAATTCGAGCCACTAACTGGGGCAAGCCGCCGCCGTGGTCAGTATGAAAGTGTGTAATCACGACATAATCAATTTTGCTGATGCCTGCCTTTTTCGCAGCGGCAACAATCCGGTCGGCGTCTCGTCCATCGTTTCCCGGCCAACCGGTATCGATCAGTAGCGATTGCTTATCAGGCGTGACGAATAACGTCGCTTGTCCGCCCTCTACATCCACAAAATAGATCTGCAGGGCTTTATCAATCGCGTTCGATGATTCTGACAATCCTGTGAGCAGAATGATGACTGCCAAAAGTGCCAACGTCGCATGTTTTAATAGGGAACGGCCGCCGCCAAGTCCTGAAGATGAATTAGTCGCAGGCATTTCCAAACCTTGAGTGGAATAGGAAGCATCGAGATCATCTTCCCCTCCGCGCCTTCCCGTCAAGCAAAACCTTCATTGTGAGATCACGTTTACCCACTGATTCTGCGCTATGATCGCCGAGATACCCGTGCACCCGCTGAGAGGGTGGACCGCTATATTTAAGGAATAAACCATGAAGAAATTGCGCAGCCAGGAATGGTTCGGACGAAAAGACCGCGATGGCTTTCTCTATCGAAGCTGGATGAAGAACCAGGGTTGGTCGCACGATCTCTTCGACGGCCGGCCGGTGATTGGGATCTGTAACACCTGGTCGGAACTCACGCCGTGCAACGGCCATTTTCGCGAACTCGCTGAGTGCGTCAAGCGCGGCGTCTGGGAGGCAGGCGGCTTCCCTTTGGAATTTCCGGTCATGTCGCTCGGGGAGACGCAATTACGTCCGACCGCCATGCTGTTTCGCAACCTGGCGAGCATGGACGTCGAAGAGTCGATTCGTGGCAATCCGATCGACGGTGTAGTCCTGCTCATGGGATGCGATAAGACCACGCCGTCGCTGCTCATGGGAGCTGCTTCCTGCGATTTGCCTGCGATGGGTCTTTCCGGTGGGCCCATGCTTTCTGGAAAATTCCACGGCCGTGATCTGGGATCGGGAACAGGGCTGTGGCAAATGACTGACCAGTTGCGTACGGGTGCCATGAAGGTTGAGGAATATCACGAAGCGGAAAGTTGCATGCACCGCTCCAAGGGGCACTGTATGACCATGGGTACGGCTTCAACCATGGCCAACAAGGTGGAAGCCCTGGGCATGAGTTTGCCCGGCAATGCGGCTATCCCCGCCGTGGATGCTCGTCGCAATACCCTCGCCCAGATGACCGGCCGGCGCATCGTGCAAATGGTGCAGGAGGACCTGCGCATGTCGCAAGTGCTCACGCGGCAGGCTTTCGAAAACGCTATTTTCGCCAATGCAGCCATTGGCGGATCGACGAATGCAGTGATCCATTTGATTGCGATTGCTGGACGGATCGGCGTGCCACTGTGGCTCGACGATTTCGATCGCCTGGGATCCTCTCTTCCATGCCTGGTCGACATTCAGCCATCCGGCGAATACCTCATGGAAGATTTTTTCTACGCCGGCGGGCTGCCTGCTGTGCTTCGCGAGCTGGGGGAAGCCGATGTACTGCATCGGGACGCGTTGACCGTAAACGGTCAACCTATCTGGAAAAACGTCGTGGACGCGGCTTGTTGGAATCGCGATGTAATTCGCCGTTTTGCCGAACCCTTCAAGCCGAGCGCCGGAATCGCAGTCCTGCGCGGCAATTTGGCTCCGGACGGAGCCGTAATCAAGCCGTCCGCCGCGAGCCCCCAATTACTGCAACACCGCGGGCGGGCCGTAGTGTTCGAGACCATTGAGGAATGCCATGCTCGCATCGATGATGAGACGCTGGATATCGACGAAAGCTGCATCATGGTTCTCAAGAATTGTGGCCCGCGCGGCTACCCCGGGATGGCGGAAGTGGGAAACATGCTCGTGCCTAAGAAACTACTTCGCAAAGGTGTGACCGACATGGTTCGTATTTCTGACGCCCGCATGAGTGGTACGGCCTATGGGACGGTAGTGCTCCACGTGTCGCCGGAGGCTGCGGCCGGCGGGCCACTCGGGCTGGTGCGTTCCGGGGACATCGTGAGTCTCGATGTCCCAAAGCGGTCGCTCTGTCTCGAGGTAAATGAGGAGACGCTCATGGCCCGCCGATCAAAGTGGACACCGCCTCCGCTCCCGGAGCGTGGTTGGTTAAGGCTTTATGTCGAGCATGTCTTGCAGGCAGATAAGGGGGCTGACCTGGATTTCCTGGTAGGGCGCAGCGGTGCCCGCGTTGCGCGAGACTCCCACTAGTTGAATCTGCTCGCGTAGTGGAAGCAAGCAACAGCGTCGCCTAATCGCCAATTCCTAACGCGAAGCTAGTCGGGGAGTCGCACTTGGCCGTTGATCGTGAAGGTGGCGTCTCCATGGGGCGCGTTTGTGCCTGGCTGTCCGCCGCCGATCGAGAGACGGTACGAACCCGGCGCGATGATTCGTTCCCCGGCTTCGTTCACGTGGCTGAGATCGCGAGCCTCGAGAGCCAGACGAATATGCTCGGTTGCCCCGGCTCCAACGTGCACGCGGGTGAACCCGCGAAGCGCATGGATCGGTGCTCCGGGGAGTTTGGGAAAATTCAGATAAACTTCTGCCACTTCGTCGCCGTCGCGCCCGCTCTTATTCTTCACATCGACATCGATAGTAAGAGGGCTACCAGCCTGCAACAGGTTCGCAGACAACCTTACTTTGCTGTACTCGAACTTCGAATAGCTGAGTCCGAAGCCGAAGGGATAGAGCGGTGTTCCCTTGTAATACCGATAAGTTCGATTGGACATCGAGTAATCCTCGAAGGGCGGAAGGTCAGCGATTCCTTTATAAAACGTCACTGGAAGACGGCCGGCTGGGTTGTTTATGCCGGCAAGAGTCTCCGCGATGGCGGTTCCACCTTCTTCGCCTGAGTACCAGGCTTCTAGAATCGCATTCGCATGCTCGTTTGCCCAGTTCACTGACAGAGCGCTGCCGTTCATCAGCACAACGATCAGAGGCTTGCCGGTTGCGCCTAAGGCTTCGAGCAATGCTTCCTCTTCCTTGGGAAGGTCCAGGCTAGTGCGATCTCCCCCCTGGAATCCTTCAATCTGGACCTTCATCTCCTCGCCTTCCAGGTCTGAGGTGATACCAACGACAGCGACCACGAGGTCACTCTTCTTCGCGGCCGCGACCGCGTCATCGACAGGAGTTTTGCTTACGTCAGTCGACCAGACGAGCTGCGCGATGGCGTCCCCGGTTGTCTGAAAATATTCGAGCTTTGCGGAATACTTGCGGCCCTTTTCCATCTGGAGATCCACGAGCTTCGTGTTAACCCCGTGGGAGGACCAGTCCTCTGCGACAAGCTTGTCATCGATCCATAGACGAAAGCCGTCGTCCACCTTCACGCCAATGCGATAGCTGCCAGATTCCGGAGGGGTGATGAAGCCCGTCCAGCGGGCGCTAAAGTTTTCGGATTTGAAGGCGCCGGATTCGAATCCAGGAACGCTCGTGCGGATAAAATTGAAGTCGACGTCCTTGTCGACGCGAGTCACAGCGGGTGGCCCCTGTAGATCGGTGCCTTTGAAATACTCAGCCAACAGGCCAGGCTTGCCGTCGGGAGTT
>QIAI01000477.1:4604-4919 GCA_003224995.1 Acidobacteriota bacterium | reverse complement strand
TTCTTCGCCCCGATGCCCTTGAACTTGCTCATCACGGCCGAGGTGTTGTCGTGAGTCATCACGCGGTGCGGGCGAATGGAGAGGAAGTCTGCCGCACGCAAGGGTCGCGAGGGCCCCTCCGCCATGTGAGTCTGAGCGATTTTTTCAACGATAGTCTGAGCCACGCGAAACCTCCCTACTCACCAACGAACCCGCAGCCGCCACCAAGCGCCGCATAGGCCCCGCCACGAACCGCGCGGGCACAGGCGCACTCGCCTGTGCAGGCAAGCGAAGCTCGCCAGGTTCTTCTCGGCACACATCCACTCCGCCGAAATC
>QIAI01000477.1:0-4583 GCA_003224995.1 Acidobacteriota bacterium | reverse complement strand
TCGCCGTTCCCCGCCAAACATCGGCTTTCATCAAATTCATCAGCTTCGATACCGAGCCAATCTTCTCCAAACTCCAGATCGCCTCTTTCAGCTTCTGCTGCGCCTTCGTCGACAACACGCCATCCGCCAAAGCCGAAAACTTCTCCTCAATTTCCCGGTCCGTCAGAGGATTGCGCGGATCCCCTTTCGGATAATCCAGCTGCTCCGTGAAGCTTTGGCCATCGCTGGTCGTGATCGTCACCACCACTCTCTGCAATGCCGGAAACACTTTTTCAATTTCCGGATCAGCCACGACCTCCACTTTCTGCAGCTGCGCCCGAATCGTCGGGTCCATGATCTTCGCCATCTCGAACTGCGCGGGTGTCACCTGGCGATCGACCAAGGCCGCCGCGATCACATAAGGCAGAGAGTGGTCGGCAGTTTCCTTAGTATGCGGATCGTACTTGCTGGGATCAGAAAGGATATCCGCAGCCCGCGCCAGCGACCGAATCTGGATTTTCGTCACCTGCTCGGAATGCAGGTCGTTCTTTTTCACCAGATCGAGCACGGCGGAAATCGGGGCATGCGTCAGCGCTTCCGTCGGAAAGAACTTCATCCCGCATTGCGTGATGCGCCAGTTCTGGCCCAGCCCGTCAGTGAGAAGATGCAGCTTCCACTCCGGACCAAAGCAATGCACCAATCCCTCTTTCCCGTCGATCACGTGTTCCGGCCCCGTGTAGCCCTTTTCCGCCAGCAGCGCGGCCAGCATGCCGCTTTGCGTGGCCAGTGGGTCCACCGTGTTTTTCATCATGGTGAGTTTGCCCGCGGTCACTGCCCCCAGCGTGCAATGACGACTCGCCGAAATCCCGATCGCGTGCTGAATCTTTTCCCAGGAGAGGCGCAACGCCCGCCCGGCAACCAAGGGCGAAACGAATGCCGTGAGCGTGGCATGATGCCATCCCCGCTCGCGAATGCCCGGAAACGCCGCTTCGCACAGCCGCATCTCGAATTCGTGCCCCAGCACCAGGCCGACAATTAACTCCTTCCCGCCCGACTTGGCCCGCTCGCACCCCGCCATCGCCGCCGGAAAAATGTCGGAGGGATGCGACGGGTCCTGCTTCCAGTAGATGTCGTTGTAGTCCATGCAACGGATCATCAACGCGTTGGCCAGCGACGCGGATACCGCATCCAGGCGTTTGCCCGTGCCGATCACTGTCGCGGGGCCGCGGCCCGCAACTTCGTCGAGAACCTCCAGCGCGATTTTCACATCATGTTGCTGGTAACCACCCAGTGCGCAACCCACCGAGTCCAGTAAGAAGCGCTTGGCTTGATAGATGGCGTCCTCCGACAGATGCTGGAACTCGAGGGCAGCAGCCCAGCGGGCCATTTTCTCAGTGGTAGTTTCTTTGGCGGCGGTTGCTGTTTGAGCGGACAAGGCAGATCTCCAGAACAGTCGTCGGTCGTTGGTCCTTGGTCGTTGGTCGTTGGCTATTAGCTACCAGCGCTCAGCCACCAGCCTTTTTCACATTCTTCGGATTCTTGAATGGCAAATAAGCCATGAAGTCCGCGTGATGAACCACGTAGGCTTCCGTCGTGCGTTTCACCTGGTCGCCTTCGGCAGCGTGGGCCGCAATGATATGGCAAACTTCATCGGGCACACCGCATTCCAGCGCAATCGCCACCCCGGTAAACGGATGCCGCAGGGCCTCTCCACGCTCGCTCTGCCGAGCCTGACCGTCAAGTCCAATTTCGTATTCCAGCAGTTTGCCAACGTCCGCCAGAATTGCGCCCGCGATTACGCGATCCACATTCACCGGCAGGACGCGGCCCATGAATTCGTTCATTGCCTCCGCGCTCTTGCGCGCAATGTGCACCACGCAGCGCTTGTGCTCCATGAACGTGATGGGGCAGCCGGGAATGAGCAAGGTAAAGGGAATACGGTTGAGATCCTCCGGCTTCAACGGGCTTCGGATGAACGGCCTCCCGCATGGTGGGCTCCTCTCCGCATTCCAAAACTATTTAGCTTAGCGCGGCGACAGGCCGGGCGTCGAGGCTGGCCTGCAAGCCGAGAGTGAAGTGTGTTCCGAAATGGACTTCAATGTCCGGGATTGAAGAAAGCCAGCGCCCAGAAGCGGGTGAGAATGCCGGCAAACACCAGGCCGACCACGAATAAAGCCCAGCGATATTTCTGCCACAAATCACGAAAGCCCGACATCTGCGCAAAGATGTCCACCAGGTACGCGGCACAATAGGCTACGTTCGCCAGCACGGCGAGCAGAAAAAGAAACAGCAAAGAATTGGTATCGACGGCAGCCCTGGACTGCGGCAACTCGATTACAAAGCAGGTCACCACAACCCCAGTGAGCACGAGATTGTACAGAACGCGCCGCGGTTCCCAGTACCGGATCGCGTCGGTCGTCCACTCGCGAAGCATCGCCGTATCCATACAGAGGATTCTTGCACAGCGAAGCTGGTACCGAAAGCCGACGCCTGGTTCTGTCCTCCTGAGCACAACGAAGGACCCGTTTTAACTCTTGTCATCCTGAGCGCAGCGAAGGACCTGCTTTTCTGCCCTTGCCGGGTTCCGCGGTTTTGCTATCCTCAGACGGCGGCTCCCACGCTGCGGAGCTGCCCGATTGAGGCACGATGATCCGAAGGCGTCCAGCTTGGCATGCGGCAATGCTTACCTGCGTCGCTCTGATGGCGCATTTCGCCATCGCGCAACAAGCACCTGCTCCCGATCCCAGCGCCTTGGCTATGAATCCCGCCACCCTGCCGCCCGCCTCGCCTCGGCATCCTTACAAGTTTCAGTTCCAATCGCATGGCGGCATCCCGCCCGTCACCTATGCACTGGTAGAAGGCGCGCCTCCCCGTGGAACGACTCTCACTCCTGATGGCGTGCTTTCGGGGACGCCTTCCGCCCCAGGGGAATATCGCTTCAGCGTATCTGTCACGGATAGCAGCCGGCCGCCGCAGACGGCATCGCGAATGTACATTTTGCGCGTGGTCGCTCCCATGCTCATGCAGTGGAAGCGCTATGCCAAAGTCTCGGGCAACCGCGTGGACGGGTCCGTGGTGGTCAGTAACGGCACCGAGGATGATTTTGATTTCACCTTTATCGTGCTCGCCGTGAACGAAATCGGGCGAGCGACCGCAATCGGCTACCAGCGGATCTCCCTGAAAAGCGGCACGGATGCCTTCGAAATTCCGTTTGGGGAGACGCTGCCGAGGGGCGCCTATGACGTCCACGTAGACGGCGTGGCCGAAGTCCCGGACAAGGATCTGATTTATCGATCGCGACTGCAGACCAAGGAAAAGCTTCAAGTGACGGTCGGCCCGTAGGGCGAGTTTCAAGGTTTCAGAGTTTCAAGTTTCAAGTTTCAAGTTTCAAGTTTAGAATTTCACGCTTCGACGTCCTGTGCGCCGGCGCCCATGACGCAGCCCTCCTCACGAGCACGGAACCCCAATTTCCCTCCGTGTTCCTCTGTGGTTAATCTTTGGGTTTTTTTAATCTTCGAAACTAGCAGGCAGGCAAAAACGAGACGCGGAGGCGAAGCCGCGTCTCGGAACAGGAGGTTGCATGGGCCCGATAAACAGCTTCTTGGGGGAAGGCTCTCAGCTGCGTAAGGACGTCGTGGCGCAACTGGATATATTAAGAGTCCCGAGGTGGTGTTGATCTCGTTCGTCTCGGCCAGTAGCTCGCGTTTAGACCCTTACCGACCTGCTCTCGTCGCTTCCTTGCGGGTTGCAACGCGCGATCTGGCTCGGGCTCCGGGCTCACCGCCAACCGGATAAACTAGTCCAACGCCTCGGGACTCTATCTTGCCTTCAACGTGTCGTCCCTGTTCTCCTCGACCAGCGCTTAGCTATAGACCCTCGCTTGCCCTCCTTCGAATCTCGCGATTCGAAAGTGACTTCGCTTGAGCCCCGGACGCCGCACCAACCGGCAAAACTTGGGAACGTGTCGAAGAACGATTGTCTTTTTACTCCTTTTATTTTCCCAGTCAATCAAAACTGCAAGCTTTTATCCCCTTTCGAATCAACGCAGTGCACGTCGTCCACAAGCCAATGACCAATAATGGTGCAGCTCGCAGCATCGCTCTCCGTACTTTCGCCCCACTTTCCGCGTATGTCCGCGCTTCCAGCCGAGGAACTGTGCACGAGACTGCTACAAAACAATTCCGTTGTTCTGTGGAAATCGTGGCGAAATTCAACAGCGATGCCCAATCTGGGAAACGTCCCCGGACGTCTATCGCAACGCCCTCGCCCACCTTGGAGAGCCTCAGAGACGCAAAGTTAGATCGCAATCCGGGCTGCGCTGTTGAAATTCTGCGTCACTCATCCCAACCCCCCATCCCGGATAGCCCGGCAGCCCTGTACAATTCGCATTTCTTTGAGAGGAGGACGCATCTGTGCGCTGGCTCGCTCGACTGCTAGCAGTGCTTCTTCTTGCCTATGGGACGGCGGCCGCTCAGAATCCGGAACTGCGCACCGCGCACCACCTGGATTCCATTCGAAAGAATCCTTCCTTGCTCCTGGCCTTCCTGGAAGACATGCCCAAGGGCGCCGATCTGCACAATCACATGGCGGGCGCGATCTATGCG
>QIAI01000476.1 GCA_003224995.1 Acidobacteriota bacterium | reverse complement strand
GGGGTAAAGGAGATCACCGATGAACAACCCAGGAAATCTAAAACTAACCACCCGCGGCGACCGCGAGATCGTGATCACACGCGCCTTCGATGCTCCGCGCAAGCTGGTGTTCGACGCCTTGACCAAGCCCGAACTGATTAAGCAATGGTTGCTTGGGCCGGACGGCTGGTCGATGCCGGTCTGCGAAATCGATTTGAAAGTGGGCGGCAAGTATCGCTACGTGTGGCGACGGGACAAAGACGGAACTGAAATGGGCATGGGCGGCGTTTATCGCGAAATCGTAGCGCCGGAGCGCGTTGTCGCTACCGAAAAGTTTGACCAATCCTGGTATCCCGGCGAGGCAGTGGGAACGCTCGTTCTTATCGAGCAGGGCGGAAAGACCACACTGACGCAGACGATTCTTTACGAGTCTCGCCAGGCACGCGACAGTGTCCTTAAATCAGGGATGGAAAAGGGAGTGCTCGCCAGCTACGACCGGCTTGCAAACCTATTGGAGAAAGCGTGAACGCGGAAGACTCCGCATTATGCAATTGCGTTAATGATCTCCGCAAATTTTTCTGGAGTCCTTAGATTATTCGATTTTTGCAGACCCCTGGTCCGATGCTGAAGATTATTCTCGGCGGCGTGCTGCTGATTATTTGCGGCTCAATGGTGATCACCCTGGTGCCTGGTGGTCTCGGCTCGGCCTTCGGCTTCGGTGGTCCTCCGCGCGGTGTTGTCGCCCGAGTAGCAGGCGAGGATGTCACCACCCTCCAAGTACAGCGTGAGGCCCGGCAAATGTTGCGTCAGCAGATGCCCAAGGCCGGAGCTCAGGCCGCCATGTTGCTGCCCTTTTTCGCATCCAGGGCAGCCGACAATCTCATTAATCGGCAGGTCCTTTTAGTAGAAGCGGAGCGTCTCGGTTTGCGTGCAAACGATGAGGAATTGCGCGACGAGCTGCAACACGGCCGCTACGCTCAGGCCTTCTTTCCCGAAGGCAAATTCATTGGACAAGATGAGTACGAAGCCAGGCTGCGGCAGGCCGACATCAGCGTTCCGGAGTTTGAGCAGGAAGTTAAATCCGAAATATTGTTCGACAAGCTGCGCAATTTAGTGACCGCCAGCGCGGCTATCACGGACGCCGATGTTCGCAAGGAATTCGAACGCCGAAACAGCAAAGTGAAGTTCGACTACGCCGTCCTTAACAAAGATGATCTGCTCAAGAGCATTCATCCCACCGATGCCGAGCTGAAGTCTTTCTACGAACGCAACAAGGCTACTTACAACAACTCCATCCCGGAAAAGCGCAAGCTCCGCTACGTCGTGCTCGAAACCGCCAAGGTTGAGGCTCAGACTCAGGTCACCCCGGATGACCTGCAGGCCTACTACGATCAGCACCGCGACGAGTACCGTGTGCCTGAGCAGGTAAACGTCCGCCATATTCTGATCAAGACGCCACTTCCAGGCCCCGATG
Source organism: Acidobacteriota bacterium (assembly GCA_003224995.1). Classification (GTDB taxonomy): domain Bacteria; phylum Acidobacteriota; class Terriglobia; order Terriglobales; family Acidobacteriaceae; genus Gp1-AA133. Next base: position 4,165 of record QIAI01000476.1, on the reverse strand, counting down.
GAAAAGTAGACGCGAAGGGCGCGGAAGAAGCCCGCAAAAAAGCCGAAGACGTCCTCAAGCAAATAAAGTCCCGCGGAAATTTTGCGGAACTCGCCAAGAAGTATTCCGAAGATCCGGGCAGTGCCAAAGATGGCGGCTCACTGAGTTGGATTGGCAAAGGCCGCACGGTTCCCGAATTTGAAAAAGCGGCGTTCTCCCTGCCCAAAGGTGGCACCAGCGATCTGGTGCAGAGCAGCTATGGTTTCCACATCATTCATGTAGACGATAAGCAAGACGCGCACTTGAAGACGCTGGATGAAGTCAAAGATCAGATTCAGTCGACGATCAAGCAGCAGAAAGCTGCACGCGTCGCTGACAGCCAAGCTAGTGCCTTATTGACGCAAGCTCGCACTGCCGGACTGGATAAAGCCGCAGCTGCGCGCGGACTTCAAGTCATAAGCACCGATTTCGTCAGCCGCAGCGACTCGCTTCCCGGCATTGGCAGCTCGCCCGAGTTCATGAATGCCGCCTTTGAACAGCGTGAGAAGTCGCCGCCAGACCAGGTACAGCTGCCGCAAGGAGTGGTCGTATACGAAGTGACTGCGACTAAGCCACCCGCCACGCCCACCTTTGAGGAAATTCGCAGCCGTGTGGAAACTGAATTCAAGAATGAACGTGTTGCTGCCTTGCTTTCCCAAAAGACGAAAGAACTTTCCGACCGCGCCAAAGCTGAGCACGATTTGAAAAAAGCTGCCAAGGAACTCGGGGCGACGGTTAAAACCACTGATTTCGTGTTGCCCGACGGTCAGGTGCCCGATCTCGGCAACTTGTCCGGACCGGCCGCGGTCGTATTCAGCATGGAGCCCGGCGAGATCAGCGGTAAACGGAAACACCGGTGCGGTGCTGTCTTTGTTGGAAAAGCAGGAGCCTTCCGCGCAGGATTTTGCCGCCAAGAAAGATCAGATACGCGACTCTCTTCTTCAAAGCAAGCAGCAGGAACTTTTCGGGCTTTTCGTCCAAAACGTACGCGAGCAGATGCAAAAATCAGGCAAGATCAAGATTAACGAAGACGAGATGAAGGCCCTGAGCCGCGCGCAAGCTCCTGAAGAAGGCTAGCAGCCCCGGTCTCCTTTCAGCTTGCGTAGCGGCAGGCGACTCGCGTGCCCGGCTAGCTCCACGAGCTGCGCTCGTCTTGGCAGGCGAGTCGCCTGCCGCTACGCAGTCTAAATCAGTCCTCATTAAGAAAGTAGAAATGCCATTCCCTCGCTCCACCGGAATTCTGCTTCACCCAATTTCGCTGCCTTCCCGTGGCGGCATTGGCGATTTTGGTCCGACTGCGTACCAGTTCGTGGATTTCCTCGCCGCCGCCCGTCAAGGCCTATGGCAGGTGCTGCCGCTGGGACCGCCGGCGAATGGAAACTGTTGGTCAGCCTGGAACGTCTCGCCGCCCACGGCTGGATTGATCCCGCCCACTTGACGGAATTGTCGGAGAGGGTTGCTCTGATTGACTATGCCGATGTGCGCCAGCACAAACTGCCGCTACTGCGGGAAGCGGCACGCAATTTCCTGGAGCGCGCTGCCGGAAACGCGCAGGCCCGCTTCGAGCATTTCTGCGCCGACAACGACTGGTGGCTGGAAGATTTCGTTCTCTTCGACGCTTTACGCGATCGTCACAACGGCGTGCCCTGGAATCAGTGGCCCCGCGAATTGGCACGCCGGGAACCTGAGGCATTGGAAGCGGTTCGCAGCGCTCTCGCGTCCGAGTTGGCCCTTGGTCGCGTAATCCAGTTCGCTTTTTGGGAACAATGGCACGCGTTACGTTTTTACTGTGCCCAACATTCCATCCGTGTGGTGGGCGACATCGCGATCTTCGTGGCCTACGACAGCGTCGATGTCTGGACCCACAGAGATCTTTTTCGTCTCAAAGAAAATCTCGAGCCCGAAGTGGTTTCCGGCGTTCCTCCCGACGCCTTTAGCGCAAATGGCCAGCGCTGGGGAAATCCTCTCTACGACTGGAACGCAATGCGCTCTCGCGGCTACGATTGGTGGATCCGCCGATTAAGCTGGGCCACGCAAACCTGCGATTACATTCGCCTCGACCACTTTCGCGGCTTCGAACAATTCTGGGAGATCCCCGCCAGCGAGCCCACTGCAATCCACGGCCGCTGGGTGGACGGTCCCAAGGACGATTTCTTTAACAAGCTGAAGGAAGCCCTGGGCGGATTACCCTTCTTTGCCGAGGACCTGGGTTACATCACCCCCGAAGTGCACGCCCTCCGCGAACGCCACAACATTCCCGGCATGGCAGTATTGCAATTTGGCTTCGGCGATCCTGGGGCTCACATGTACCTGCCCCACCGACTCACCCCGAACCGCGTCATCTACACCGGCACGCATGACAACGACACCACTCTCGGCTGGTGGAATTCCAGCGCGACAGAGCACGAACGTCAGGCCGCCAAAGCCTACACAGGATGTTGCGAAGAGGGCATCAACTGGGCCATGATCCGCGTAGCCCAAGCCTCAGTAGCGAGCCTTTCGGTGGTTCCGCTGCAGGATGTTCTCGGCTTAGGCAGCGAGGCGCGTCTGAACACGCCCAGCCGCTACGAAGGCAACTATCACTGGCGCTACCAACCCGGATCATTGACCCACAATCTGTCCGAGAAACTGGCGGCATTAGCTGAAGTCACCGACCGCCTACCTCAGCCCGTCCCTCTACCGAAGGACGAAGATTTCGCGGCATGAGCTCACGTAGCGGCAGGCGACTCGCCTGCCCACCGTCGAGTCATGCATTGGCCTAATTCATTCACGAATTATTAAAGTTTGTCATCCTGAGCGAAGCAGGGCGATTCGTGAACACGAATCGATCTGCGCAGTCGAAGGACCCCTGTGCCATCAACCTCTGAACGACAACCGCAAGGCATTCTCTTGGGTTTTTCGCAGGGAAGAAAAAAGCCGGGATCGTAACGACCCCGGCCCTAGTTGGCTGGTTGCCCGGATAAACTCGTGATGTTAAGCCGTACGCCGCGGACGCATCGTCAAATCCCGCACCTGCGTCAGGATACTCGACAACTGCATCCCATTCAGTTGCGACACGAAGGGAAGCATCTCCGCGATAAACTGATCTCTGATCAGCTCGCCAATTTCCTCCTGGCGATTACGCGCGCCACCCGAGAGCAGGTCAGGCACAGTCACCTCCAGCGCCCGCGCCAGCCGTTCCAGTGAGGAAAGGGTCGGAGTCGCTTTTTCATTTTCAATCTTGGAGACGTAGGTTCGCGGCACTGACATACGCAATGCCAATTGCCGCTGGCTAAGCCCGCCACGCAAGCGCAGCGAACGGATCGACGCGGCCAGGTTCAGGTGCCCGCGTCCGTGGCCATTGGACGGCATCATCTGCGGCGCAGGCGCGACCGCAACAATTTCCGGCTCTTCCTCGTCTAACGAGGCATGGCAGCGCCGGCAAAGGTCATTGGAAGTACGAAATTGGACCAGCAGGCAGTGATCGCAACGAACAACTTCCCTTGAATCTACAGGTGCAAGGGTGGTAGCCATCAGGTGTGGGAGTTGCCAGAGCGGGGCTTCTCCTGGAACCAATCGCAAATCTCATGCAGATTGTGGGCAGCACCGCGGACTCAAATCGTGCTCTGGAAGGGCGCGGCTTCAGCCGTGCCAATCAATCCGCCCCCATCTCGGGGCTTTAGCCCCTGAGGTTCGCGAAGTTCCAACCTGCAGCGTAATCTGAGGTACAACACCTGTGGATGTCAAGGATATTCTGGCCCTAAACACGACGCATCATGTTAAAAAAGCAAAACTAACCGGCGAAAACCGGGAGAAACGCGACGCCGCCTGGGGGTTACTAACTGAGTTCACCCAATCAGAAAGCTTGCGCAAACACGCCCTGGCTGTCGAAGCCTGCATGCGTGCCTATGCCAAAAAGTTTGGCGAGAATCAGGATCTCTGGGGGATCGTCGGACTGATCCATGATTTCGATTACGAAAAATATCCCACCCCGGAAGAGCACCCATACAAGGGCAACGAAATCCTGAAAGAGCGAGGCTACTCGGACGAAATCCGCCGCGCCATTATGTCCCACGCCGAATACTCCGGCGTATCGCGCGACACTCCTATGGAAAAAGCTCTCTTCGCCTGCGACGAACTCGCCGGATTCATCACCGCCTGCACCCTA
>QIAI01000475.1 GCA_003224995.1 Acidobacteriota bacterium | reverse complement strand
TTCGCCTCAAAGGATCAGAAAAAGCCGTGCTGGTGACCGACGCTACCGCGGCTACCGGAATGCCGAACGGACACTATCGCTTGGGATCCCTCCAGGTCGAAGTGAACGACGGCAAATGCACGGTCGGCGAGCAATTGGCGGGAAGTGTTCTTACGATGGATCAGGCGGTGCGGAATGTCGTTAAATTTACCGGCTGGAACCTGCAACAGGCGGTTCGCCTGGCAACCCTGAACCCCGCTCAGGCTACCGCACTACCCGAAAATGCCGGCATGTTAGTTGCGGGTGCGCCGGCCAATATCGTTGTGATGTCATCTACTGGCGAAGTGCGTAAAACGTTGGTAGATGGGTGTGTCGCATAGTCAGAATGAGTCCAGGAGAGTAAGGATGGCAGAAAAGCGCGAGTTCCCTCACCACATGATCAAGGAAATCTTCGAGCAGCCCCAGGGATTGCATGACACCATCGCACCCCGGATCGCGTTGCCCGAGGGGCAGGTGCAGTTGAACGAGGTTCCGATCGGCCGAGAAGAACTGCGCGCTTTGAATCGCATCAACATTGTGGCTTCGGGGACCAGTCGTCATGCCGGCATGGTCGGTCAGTACATGATCCAGGAACTCGGAGGCATTCCGGCGGACGTCGACTACGCCAGCGAATTCGAGTATCGCAATCCCATGATCGGCAAGGGAGAGCTGACGATTGTGATCACCCAGTCGGGCGAAACCGCGGATACCGGAGCCGCCCAGCGTGAAGCCAAGGCCCGCGGATCGCGCACCGTGGCTATCTCCAACGTTGCCGGAACAACCATTGCCCGCGAGGCTGACGGCGTTATTTACACGCTGGCAGGGCCGGAGATCAGCATCGCCTCAACCAAGGCTTTTACCGCCCAGATGGCAGCGCTGTTCTTATTCGCACTGCATATCTCCCAAGCCCGTGAAACCCTGGCTGCCAACCTGCGCGAGAACTACATTCGCGAGTTGCTCGAGCTCCCCGCAAAATTGAAAATCCTCTTGGAGTGCGCTTCCCAGGTGGAGCGCATTGCTACCGAGTTTCACAAGGTCGATGATTTCCTTTTTTTGGGCCGGGCGATTCATTACCCCATTGCAATGGACGGCGCTCTCAAATTGAAAGAAGTTTCCTACGTGCACGCAGAGGGCTATCCCACGGGAGAAACCAAGCACGGTCCGAATGCGCTCATCGATGAGAACCTTCCTGTCGTGATCATCGCCACCCGAGACGCCGGTAATCAGGGATCCGTTCTGCGCTACGAAAAGAGCTTGGGCAACATTCGGGGCTTCAAGAAGCAGTCCAGCCGCGTGATCGCTCTGGCTTCGGAAGCAGATCAGGAGGTGCCGAGGTTGGCCGATCACACCATTGTGATTCCGCAGGCTTCGGAGCTCTTGTCGCCAATTCTGGAAATCGTGCCTCTCCAGTTGTTCGCCTATTACATGGCGGTGAAGCGTGGACTAGATGTCGATCGCCCACGCAACCTGGTGAAGTCTGTGACTTTGGAATAGACGAGCGCGAAACCTAGTTCGGTTTTCGCGTTTTTCGATCTGCGAGATATTGCAGCATTAGCGCTTCCGCCGCCCCGCGGATGCGGTCGTTGATGGGACTGGGCGCTTGATATTGGACGCCGTCATTGGAGGGCTTTTGTCGGATGGTCTCGCGCAGCCGGTCTCCGAATTCCGATTCGTTCGTCACGATCTGCCCATAGAACCACAGGAAGTGGCGCATCTGGTCGAGCGCCGATTTCAGCACGCGCAGTGATTCCAACTCCGGATCCGCGCTGAGAGCTTCCATCAACTCAGGGTTCCCGGGCGCCTCCATGGCAGCGCAGTTGAGTTCCCGCTGAATCGCGCGCAGGTCTTCCGTGACTCGCAAAATTCGCAGGTGAACGTCTTCCAGGTACTCGTTCTTGTCCATGCAGAGGCCCGTGTAACGACACCTCACCATCTCATCGCATACCGGGAGCGAATAGATGTCCCACGGGCATGAGCTTTGGTAATTCTGCGTTACTTTTGGGGTGAAAGAACGGTGTGCGCTGCACCCCATTATCCAACTGGTGCATGAAACGCAGTATTTATGCGGCTTTCCCGGATGTCCGGCACCCCCATGAGGCGCACTCCCATCGCGGGCGATTCCACCGCATGAATGAGCGCCCGCAGCATCTGCTCTAACGTAACCAATCCTAAACGCCGCGCTCCCTCGCGTGTCGCGGGAAGCCGCTCGAGCAGCCAATACGCCGGAAGCAGGGCGTACGGTCACTGGTGTCCCGGACCGAGAATATACCAGGGCCGGAGGATGGTGGCGTTCATGCCACTCTCCCTGATCAGGGCTTCGCACTCCTCTCGAACCGCGATATAGGCTTTCATCATCGGAGCCGGATGAGCCACGCTCATGTAGACGAAATTTTCGATCTCGGCAGACACCGCGGCCGCCACCGCTTCCCGGCCCGCCACCAAATCAATGCTCCGGAACTCTGCGGCCTTAGCCGGGCTTGGGTGGGCGACCCCGACTAACTGCACGAAAGTGGTTGCAGGCCTAATGCGTTCTCGGTACGAGTTCGCATCCAGCGGGTTCCCCAAAACGACTTGGATCGCTCGATCAAGCGGCTTCCGACATACCCCGTTCCCCCCGTGAGGAATACGTCCTGTTTCGCGGTCTTCATTACGTCCACTGATCTACCATCGGTCACCGTGAGTACGCAAGCTCCGCGAACTCGGATTTCGCTCCGCTGGCGGGCATGCCGGCAATCGCTGCCGGTCCTGCCTTTAAATTCCGGTATAATCCGCGCCGTTCCTGATTCCTTTATGAATGGTCGGAGGATTTCTTGTCCACCCGCTCCGCGGTTTGGGATGGCATTTTCTTGCTATGTGTGGCAGGTCTAGCCTGGGCACAGCGCGAGCCCGTGCTCAAGCAGATCGACGAACCCCATGCTTATTATTTCCGCGAGATGTATTTGCCGCAGCTCACGACCGGAGCGAGTTCGGCGGCCTGGTCTCCCGATTCGAAGTCGCTGGCGTTCTCCATGGCAGGCTCCCTGTGGCTGCAGAATATCGACTCCAACGAGGCGCAGCAGTTAACCGCAGGTCCCGGATACGATTACCAACCCGATTGGTCCCGCGACGGGAAGTGGATCATATACGCGAAATACGACAAGAGTGCCGTCGAACTATGGGTACTCGACGTTGAAAGCCGACAGGCTCATGCGCTGACCACCGATGGTTTGGTTAACCTTGAGCCGCGTTTCTCTCCCGATGGCAAGCGTATCGCTTTCGTCTCTACTGCTTTTCACGGTCGTTTTCATATTTTCGCCGCGCGCTTCAAGGATGGTTCGTTGGCCGACGTGCAGCGCATGACCGGCGAAACCCGGAGCACGCTGCCGCGCTACTACTACAGCGCATTCGATCACGAAATAAGCCCCGCATGGTCCCCCGACGGCGCGGATCTTCTGTTTGTTTCGAACCGCGGACATGTTTACGGAACGGGTGGGTTCTGGCGCATGAAGTCGGAACCCGGTGCTGAGCCCCGTGAAATTCACTATGAAGAGACGGCGTGGAAAGCTCGCCCAACATTTTCGCCGGACGGCAAGCGCATCGTATATGCGTCTTATCTCGGTCAAGCCTGGCACCAGCTTTGGGTGATGCCGGCCCAGGGCGGCGATGCTTTCCCGCTTTCCTATGGTGAATTCGACAACATCAACCCACGCTGGTCACCGAACGGCGAAAGGATTGCCTACATTTCCAATCGCGGCGGGAACACATCCTTGTGGTTGCAGCAGGTGTCGGGTGGTTGGCAGCAGCCACTGATCGTGAAAACCAAAAAATATCTCGCTCCCATGGGCAGTCTCGCTCTTTCCGTCCTCGACGAACATGGACGGGAAACACCCGCGCGCGTGTTCGTAAAAGGGGAAGATGGACGCGCCTATGCCCCTGCAGACGCCTGGATGCACGCCGATGATAGTTTCGATCATAGCCTGTCGGCGTTCGAAGCCCACTACTTTCACACCGCGGGCGCATCAACACTCGAAGTCCCACCTGGCCGCGTAACCGTGGACTTCATGAAGGGATTTGAATATCTCCTGGCCAGCCAGACAATCGAGGTCAAGGCAGGCGCGACGACTTCGATCAAAGTTCAATTGCAGCCGCTCAGTCTCCCTGAAAACAAGCGGTCGCATCTGGTCAGCGGGGACGTGCATGTCCACATGAACTATGGTGGCGCTTATCGAAACACGCCCGTCCACCTGGTTTTTCAAGCTGCGGCTGAGAATTTGCCGATTGTGCAGGACCTCGTGGTCAATAAGGAACAGCGCATCCCCGACATGGCGTATTTCAAAACCACGCCTGACGCGGCCTCCACCGCCGCCAACCTGCTGGTTCACGGACAGGAGTTCCATACCAGCTATTGGGGACATCTCGGCTTGCTGCATCTGACGCGCAACTTCCTCATTCCGGATTATGCTGGCTACCCCAACACTGCGGCTGCCAGTCTCTATCCAACCAACGCGTCCATCGCCGATCTCGCCCACGCGCAGCAAGGACTTGTTGGCTACGTGCATCCCTTCGATACTTATCCGGATCCCGCGAAAGAAAGCTTGACCGACGAGTTGCCCGTAGATGTGGCGTTAGGCAAAGTTGACTACATCGAAGTGCTGGGCTTCAGCGATCACAAATCGACAGCGCGCGTCTGGTACCGCCTTCTGAATTGCGGCTTTCACCTTCCAACCGCCGCCGGAACCGACGCCATGGCTAACTTTGCATCGCTGAGATTGAACCGTGGCTCGAGAATCTTAGGAGCGGACACACGTTCGCCACCAATGGCCCCTTGCTTGGTTTTTTCCTCGAGGATCAACCGCCAGGTGGAACCGTGAAGTTGCCACCGGGAACGCAGACCGTGAAATTCAAAGCCTGGTTGCGTTCGATGGTTCCCGTGGACCACCTGGAAATCATTTGCAACGGGCAGGTAGCGCGTGAACTGAAACTCGGCGTTGCTCACAATTCTTCCGATGAACAGGGTCCTCTCTCGATTGCCAACACAGGTTGGTGCCTTCTTCGTGCATCCAACGACAAGGCAGCGTACCCGATTCTCGATCTCTATCCCTACGCAACCACGAGCCCCATTTACATCTCGATGGAGAACTCAAACCCGCACCCCCGCGACGATGCAGCGTATTTCATTGCGTGGATCGATCAACTCATCCGCGGTGCTAAGGCAAATACGAATTGGAACGCGGACGATGAAAAGCAGGCCGTGCTCGATCAGTTCTCGCGCGCCCGTAACGTTTACGAGAAGCTACTACACTAAAGTTCGCGAAAGCATGAACTCACCTTGAAGGGGAGGCTGCCGCACTAGCATTGGAGCCTTTCTGCTCGAGTTGTAGCAAGGCTCGTTTTCGTTCCGCACCCCACCGATAACCACCCATGTCGCCATTTCCGCGAACCACTCGGTGACACGGAATGGCCACTGCAATGCGATTGGAAGCGCAAGCGCGAGCCACGGCACGCGCAGCATTAGGTTGCCCAATCGCCTGGGCAACTTCTCCATAGGACTGCGTCGTCCCGAACGGCAAGGATTGCAGATGCGCCCACACCCGCCGCTGGAATGCTGTCGCCTGAATGTCCAGCGGCAAGGAGCGATTCAGTTTGTGGCCGGAGATCTGCCGCAATACCACATTCGTCCATGACCGCATGGACTCGTCCTCGCGCTTGCGAACGGCGAACGG
>QIAI01000474.1 GCA_003224995.1 Acidobacteriota bacterium | reverse complement strand
CATGGAGAGCTTGGTAATGGTGTTATCCAGTTTTTGCGCCAGCGCGTCGTCCTTGGTGAGTTTCCCGAGGGTGCCCTTGCCGGCGTTGATGTCGTCCGTGAGTTTCTTAACGTTGGCAATGGTGTCGTTGGCGTTGTTGTAGAGCCCAGGATCTTTGAGGAATTTTCCGGCGGTGCCTTTGCCCTGCTGCAGGTCGTCGACAATGGCGTTCAATTTGTCGACAGCCGCAATGACTTTGTTGTAGGCCTCGTCGTCGGAAACGAGCTTGCCGAGGCTGCCTTCGCCGTTGCGAATCTGGTCGACGATGCCTTTGAACTCATTCACCGTGGCGGCAAACTGGTTATACAGATTGGGATCATAAATAAGCTTCCCGATGGAGCCTTGGCCGCTTTCCACGAAAGCCAGGATGCGGTCAGTACGCTTGAGGAGCGCATCCAGATTCTGCAGGGTACCTTGACTGGCGCGCACCACGTCCTGGATATCGGGAGTTTCCCGCGTAGCCAGCGTGTCGCCGTCGCTGATCTGCGGACCTTTCGCATGCGAGCTGTCGATGTCGATGTAGGTTTCCCCAAGAACTCCCACAGTGCTGAGCGAAGTGACCGAGTCCTTCTTGATCATTGCACGATAGCGCGAGGTCACCTTCACAGTGACTTCCACCGGGGTCAATGGTTTGTCACCAACTACGCGAACATTGGTTACATTGCCGACGTCCACCCCCTGCAGGCGGACGGGCGCACCGTCGCGCAGACCGCCGGCATTGTCAAAATAAGAGTGAAGCGTGAGTTTTGGAGTGAACAGCCCGCTGGTTCCGCTCATCAGGAAAGTGAGCACGCCAAGCGTGATGCTGGCAAACAGCACAGTCAGGCCTACACGCAGTTGTGACCACTTCAGCTGCTTCTGGCTAGGCACTTAATCCTCGCCCGGACGGATTCAGCGCCCCGCCCCAGCATTCAACCACCGCCATGGACACCTTTCCACCATGGGTAAGTGGAATTCCGCTGATCATAGCAGACCGGAAGAGTCGATATCACGTTAGGCGCGGCGGAGTGCCAGCGTTGGAAATAGTGCGAGGGCGAGCGCGTACGCGGCCGCCCCGCAGGCCAGCGTGACGTTAAGTCCGAAGTGGATTGCGATCACGATTGCAAGTACCGACCCGAGGACGCTGGAAGCGGCGTTCATGGCCCAGGCCCATTCCACCGCATTATCTCCAGTTTTGAACACTTCGCCGAGTTCGCTTTCCGGTAAGTCGATGCTGTGCGTCAGGGCGCGCAGTCCGGTCGGAAACGGTATCCCCATCGCAAGCCCTAGAGGCACGAGAATGATGGCGCTTACTACAAGTTTGAGGAAGAAGGGAAGGCCGATCAGCCACGAGAGCAGCGCCGTCAGTCCCCAGGTGTACACGCCGATAGCGAGAACGAGCAGGAGCAGTGGGATCCAGCCCCGCGCGGTTTCGGACAGCAAACGGCGGGAGAGCAGGCTTCCCATGCCACTCGAGAGCAAGAGGAGAAAGATCACAACGGTAAGGGCGTAGGTGGGATGTCCAAGAAATAGAACAAAGCGTTGAATGAAAGCGATTTCAACCAGGATGTACCCAAGGCCGACTGCGATGAAATACAGGAGCGGGAGCGGACGTTGCTGACGAGTGGAACGCAGGGCCATCGGGACGATCAGGAAGAGAATGACTGCCACGACCGATATCGCGAAGACAATGCCGAGTATGACTACGCCCAGATTTACTTTCCAGTCGATGCCGCGCTGCAGGCCACCGTCGTGCAGGATCTGATCGGTCTTAAGAGTAAAGAAGAAGAAGGGGGCATTGTCGTTCACGGGGGCCACATTGTATGGGTAATCGCGAGCGAAAGCTTGCGGATCATTGCGCGCGATCAGAGCGGAGAAAGCATTGTTGCCCGGAGACGAAGGCATATAGAGGGCAACAAGATCTTCGTTGTCATCGAGGTGGGTGCGAACCGACTCTTCTTCTTGGTGCGTAAAGGGTGATTTCTTCGCGAGGACAACGACGGGTATGCCGTCTTCGTCGAGGTCCCCTTCGGAGACCACCATGAAGTGCCCCGCGGGATTTGCGACACCGAGTTGATGCAGGGCTTCGGTGGCGACCGAAACGACGCGCAGCGCTTCGCGGGGCTGGCGAAACTCCCATCGGGTTATGGCAATCATCCCATCGGGCTTGAGGTGTTCGAAGTACTCGCGGAAGGCGTCGACCGTGTAGAGGCTGTTTTCGCTAAGGGCGAAGGCTCCGGCCGCAGTAGAAGCCCAGGTATCGACCAGGGTCATTTGAACTACGTCGAACTGCTGATGAGCATTGCGCACGAACGAGCGGCCGTCGGTGACATGGAGATGGACCTCGGGCCGATCATAAAGATGGAAGGAATAGTCGGCGTAAGCTCCGCGCATGATGGAGGTTGCGATAATCGGGTTGATTTCGATAGCAGTGACGCTGGGGCTGCCATTCGCGACGGCGCGCAGGACGTCGACTCCCCCGCCCGGACCAATGATGGCGAACTCGCCCCGCGGGCGCAGAACGTTGGCGAGTGCAGGCGGCGAGGACGATGGCCTTGCCTGTGTCCCCCTGGCGATCGACCTCGACGCGGGAGATCGCATTCCAGCGGGCAAACTCCACCCACGACTTGCCGCGGAACATACCTTTTGCATAGATAACATCGATAAATCTGCCCGAATGGTTTACGGCAATTACAAGAATGAGGGCTGCGGCGAGACTGGCCGCCACTTTCTTGCGCGCGCCGGAATCGGCCCAGATATATCCGGCAATCGCCATCGCCATGCCGGCAAATAAGATCGCGTTCGGACCGCCAATCCAATTCAGCAAAGGAACAACCGAGAGGCAGGCCAGTGCTCCGCCCAGCAAATCCGCTCCATAAAGACGCGTAATAGTGCTTGTCTCGCGGGCGAAGACGACGGAGAACAAAAGCCCGGTGAGCAGGAAGGGAACCGCCGCGGCAAGGTACATCGCTGTGAGCCTTAGGAGATTAGTCCAGGAGAGTTCGAGCGAGACCGGAACGTGCAGGACGATTTCGAGGACGACAGGAATGGCCAACGCATTAAGGCAGCAGAGACTAGCGGCGAGCGACCGGGTCTCGATGCGGTTCAGGGAATTCTTCCCCAGATAAGCAAAAACGCCCCCGGCGCCCAACCCGAGCAGAGCGATGGAAATCGCGAGAAAAGCAAAGTGATAGAAGAGCACCACCGAAAAAAGCCGGGTGAGCGCGAGTTCGAGAAGGAGCGCGGCGAAACTGCTGAGCCCGATGCCGAGCAGCAAAGTACGAGCATGGACCGTAGAGGATGCGGACTGCGGCGGAGAGGATAGCGTGCTAGCCATGGGCGTGAGGGCGTCAGTCTAGCAGAACGGAGTAAGGCGAGGGTCTGCCCTTGCTGTTAACAAAGCTTTTACAGATTGACCACGATCACAGAGAGATAATCCCGCCGTGCCGGTCTGTGAGTTACCCTTTGCAAGGGGAGCTCTTGACGCCTGCAACCGGCAGAAACTCTCCCCTTCGGCAGGAGGTATCCGTGCAAGCGATGCTTGGGAAGTGGAGCGAGGAAGTCTACGTGGTGTTCCGGTTCATGATGGGATTCATGATCGGATGCCACGGTGTGCAGAAGGTGTTTGGGCTTCTGGATGGCGAGAGTCCCGCCAAAGGGTTGTTTCTTGTTGCCGGTGTGATTGAAACCTTGGGCGGGCCGCTGGTGATGGGGGGGCTATTCACCCGGCCGATAGCTCTCCTGCTCTCGGGCGAAATGGCCGTTGCTTACTTTATGGTCCATGCCGGTCTCAGGTTCTGGCCGCTCCTGAACGGGGGCGAAATTGTTGTCGCCAATTGCTTCGCTTTCCTCTATATCGCAACCAAGGGACCGGGAGCACTCAGTTTGGATGAATGGATCGATCGTCGAACAGCGGGCGTGCGATTAGCTGAGACTGCCAATCGCGGTGGTCGTCAGTAGGCGGCCTGCGGAGGTCTCTCGTCTTCGGCGTTCCCAGAGCGCACAGAAGGGGCGATCGCGAACTGGAAGCACGCAAACTAATGCGTCTTTTTTGGCGCAGGAAGTTCTCCCAAAAATAATTCCAGAGCCGCGGAGGGGTCGGTCGATGCTTCGATTTCCTTGTAGACGTCGCTGAATTTCAGGCGTACCCCAGCCATCATCTCCTTGTCTGTCAGGAGACGCTCCAGCAGTTTCTGCCAATTTGGGACTTTACGATGTTCAAGCACCAACTTCAACGCGATGTTCTCTAGAAATAAGAATTCAGTCGCCCGGAGGACAGCGGAAAGGCGCTTCTTTTCTTGTTTAGTCATGGAAAGCACGCAGCTTGAGCACTCGAGTCTGTGCCGGGAGAATACGTGGAACCCGACACGGGCTAACCTCTATTTTGCGAAATCGTTCCGAACCACCTCGCCGCCTTTCATCACGAATTTCACATGTTCGAGTTGCTTGATGTCATTCAGCGGATTGCCCTCGACAGCGATCACGTCGGCGTATTTCCCTGTAAGTCAGCGGCGTTGAGGGTGGCAGAGCGAATGGCTTCGAGCGGGGACATCCCGTAGCGCGTCATCCACTCGAATTCGATGGCTTGCGTTCCGTGCGCGAACGATCCCGCGTCCGTGCCAAAGGCAATCTTTACGCCCGCTGCTCGCGCTTTTTTGAAACTCGCCTCATGGATGGCCAATCGGCTGGATTTGCCAGCCGTCATTACCAGGTCTCCCTTTTCGAGCGCGCAGCAATAAACCTGCAGGGTCGGAACCAGGTACGTGCCCTTGGCAACCATCTTATGGATGGCCTCGTCATCGAGCTGAATGCCATGCTCGATGGAGGCGACGCCGGCATCGATGCAGTAGTGCAGCCCGGGACCGTCGTAGGCGTGGCAGGCGACCTTGATTCCCTTGAGGCGGGCTTCATCGACGATGGCCTGAATCTCCTCGAAACTGAAGGTTGCGACGCTCACGATTTCGCCGTTGGGCAGGAAGCGGTAGCGGTCATTTGCATAGATCTTGATCAGGTCGGCTCCGTAATTGAACTGTTCACGCACCGCCTTGCGGGCCTCATAAGGGCCGTCGACGAGCTCGACGCCGCTCGGAACTGTAACCTGCGGAGCGTAGCCTTCCAGTTCATATCCCCCAGTTGAGGAGATTCCCCGGGTGGCCACTTTCAAGCGGGGTCCCGGGATCAGTCCCTGATTAATCGCATTGCGCACATCGACGTCGCTGTACATCGCGCCCTCGGTTTCGACATCGCGCATGGCCGTGAATCCGGCTTCCAGATCGCGTTTCACGTTCAACGTCGCCAGAATGGTGCGGTACTGATAGGAATCCTTGAGCAGGTACTCCTCGTAATGAGAGTTGTCGGTATCGGCAAGCATGATGTGGGTGTGGCAATCGACTAAGCCCGGGAGAACGGTGGCGTGCGATAGATCCACCACATGAGATCCAGGGGGAACCTGCTGCTGAGCGGCGGGCGCAACACGGTCAATTCGTCCACCGGAGATGACAATGATTTGGTCGT
>QIAI01000473.1 GCA_003224995.1 Acidobacteriota bacterium | reverse complement strand
AAATTCGAACATGCCATGCGCGGTGACTTGAATGAGACGGGCTACGAGTCCGGTCCAACCGGTTTGGTGACTTGCGCCAATTCCGGCGCCATTTTCGCCGTGAAAGTATTCGTAGAAAAGAATCAGATCCTGCCAATATGGGTCCTTCTGGAACTTCTCGATACCACCGTAGACGGGCCGTTTTCCGTTCTGGCGGGTGAAGATGCTGATTAGGCGGCGCGAGAGTTCGGTGCTAACCTCCTGCAGGTTCATGAGCTTGCCGGAGCCGGTGGGACATTCGACCTTGAAATCGGGCCCGAGATAGCTATACCAACGGTAAAGGGCATAGATAAGAACAAAGTTCGGGGGGAACCAGATGGGGCCGCGCCAGTTGGAATTACCGCCGAACATTTCTGTGCTGGACTCGGCTGGTTCGTAAGTCACGCTGAAGTTCTGACTTCCGAGATGAAGATTGTAGGGAGCATTCCTGTAGCACCGTGACAGGGAGCGGATACCGTAGTCGCTAAGGAATTCGTTAGGATCAAGCATCCGCGCCAGAAGTCGCCGCAGCTTCTCGGGAGTGATGACGGAAAGCATCCGGTTGCCAAGGTAGCCCACTTTATCGATGTTCGTGAGATTGCAACTGACCTCAGGATAGCGCCTAGAGAGCCAGCGTGAACGCTCTCCGAATTGTGGAAGACGATTGTATTCCGCATCGGTGACAACCATGCTCGCGGCGATGGGCAACAGTCCGACCAGAGAACGCAGCTTCAGCCGCGCGGCATCGCCGTTAGGCAGGCGTAGCACATCGTAGTAAAAACCGTCTTCTTCGTCATAAAGTTCATCTTTATTGATGCCCATCCGATCCATGGCCGAGGCAATCTGGAGGAAGTGCTCATAAAATTTATAGCCGATCTCTTCGTACTCCGGCTCTTCCTTGGAGAGTTCCAATGCCATTTCCAACATGCTGAGGCAGTAAAGCGCCATCCAAGCCGTGCCATCGGCCTGCTCGAGAACGCCTCCGTCGGGAATGGCGGAGCTGCGATCGAAGACTCCGATATTGTCCAGCCCCAGGAAGCCTCCTTCGAAGACATTGTTGCCAAAGGCGTCTTTGCGATTGACCCACCAAGTAAAGTTGAGCATAAGTTTCTGGAAGATGCGTTGTAGAAATTGCCGATCTCCCTTGCCCGTAGCGGCTTTTTCGTTGCAGTAGATGCGCCAAGCAGCGATGCCCTGGACGGGAGGATTCACGTCGCTGAAGTTCCACTCGTACGCTGGAATCTGTCCGTTAGGGTGCATGAACCACGGCTTGTGAATCAGTTCAAGCTGCTTCTTGGCGAAGTCCGGATCCACGACAGAAAGTGCGATGGTGTGGAAGGCGAGATCCCATGCCGCAAACCAGGGATACTCCCACTTGTCGGGCATGGAAATGATATCCGCGGTGGCAAGATGGGCCCATCCGTCGTTGCGTCGACGCTCGATCGAGCTGCCATTAGCGGAATTCCAGTTGTAAACGTCGTAGATGTAGTGCTGCTTGGTCCAGAGCATGCCAGCAAGCGCCTGGCGCATTACGGTCGCCTGATCAGGAGTGGTCTCTTGTGGAATCACAGTGGCGTAGAAAGTGTCGGCGTCGTGCTTGCGCCCTTGGACGATTTCGTCAAAAGCCTTGCTGTCGAATTCAGAGTTGTTCGACGAAGGCAGAGGCTCGCTGTTGGTCAGCCGGAGGCATACCGCAATAGAGCCACGTGCCGGAAGAGAAAGCAAATAGTGCGCTGCCGCCTTGGTGCCGAGTTGCGTTGGATTTACAGCGGACGCCTGCTGGTGAACGACGTAGTTGTGGATGCCGTCCTTCACATAGGGTGAAGTGTTGCGTACGCCGCAGATTCGCTCGTTGTTAGTATCATTCTCTGTGAAGAGAAGTTGCTTAGCTCCCTCGCAGACGAGATAGTAGTCACCAAAGTCAGGATGTTTGGCATGGATAGTCGGACGTCTGGGCCCACCGAAGCTAGCCATCCCGGGTCGAACTGCACCAGGTACCCAAGACCACGTGTTGCGATACCACAATGTGGGAAGCAGGTGCAAGCTGGCATCCTTCAGGCCGCGATTGTGGACCGTGATGCGAATCAGGATGTCTTCCGCCGTAGCCTTGGCATACTCGACAAAAATGTCGAAGTAACGATCATTGTCGAAGACCCCAGTGTGGATGAGTTCGTACTCCAACTCGTTTCGGGTGCGTCTCTTGTTGGTGACGACGATGTCCTCGCAGCGATAGGCCCGCGAGCGGGCCTCATCATGGGTGAAGTAATTCCAGGCATCGCCGTTGGCGCTGTAGTCCTCACGGACGGTTCCCCATTGACGTTCGCTGAGATAGGGTCCCCATTTTTTCCAAGGGGCTTGCTTCTGCCGGTCTTGTTCGAGACGAATGTGCTCAGCGGTGGG
>QIAI01000521.1 GCA_003224995.1 Acidobacteriota bacterium | reverse complement strand
CTACGAATTTCATACCAAAGGCAAAGACGGCAAGCCCAAGATCGAGCACGGCAAGTACACCAGCATCTGGAAAAAACAGCCGGATGGAAATTGGAAGATCGTGCTGGACATGGGCAACGCCAGCGCGGAGAAAGAGAAATAAAATACCAAGAATAGCAATGGCAGGACGAACGGCAGGCAGGTTGGTCCATGCAAAAGCTGGGATATTTACCAGAAGAAGTCTATGGCTACGCGCTGGCAAAGTTCGCGTCCGAGCACGGCGAGGCTAATCCCGCTTGGACGAAGCATCTCTCCACCAACGTTCGCAACTACTACGATCGCTCGCGCCGCTGGCTAGCCAGGAATCCGGTCTTCATCGCCACGCCAAAACCCATAGGCTGATCAATCGCGGTCTCGCCGCAGGCATGTAAACTTATCTCAGCGTCCTCCGCGGCCGCTCTCCGCGCGCTGTCTGCGGTTCAAGATTTTCTTCGGGACCTTCGCGATACTTCGCGGCCGTCGCGGTTAAAAGCTTTTTATCTTGGCGCCTGCTCTACTTCCGAAAGTGCCCCATAATCGCCTCGGCCTGCGCCTGCGTCACGACCGCCGACAGCGCCGCCGCATCCGCCTGCTTCACCGCTTGCACGCTTCCGAAATGCTCGAGCAAGCGCCGAGTCGTGCTCGCCCCGACTCCCGGGATCTCCAACAACTCCGTGGAGCGATCCCGCATCTGGCGGCGCTTGCGATGAAAGGTGACCGCGAAGCGGTGCGCTTCGTCGCGAATCAACTGCACCAAATGTAAAACCGGATTGTGGTGGTCGAGCACCACGGGTTCATCTTCCTGCCCCTGCACGTAAATAATTTCCTCGCGCTTGGCGATCGAAGCCAACGGCTGGTTGATGATCTCCAGCGACTCCAATGCCTGCGCGGCGGCATGCAGTTGCCCCAGCCCGCCATCGATCAGGATCAGGCTGGGCATTTTCTTCTTTTCTTCCTGCAGTCGCTTGTAGCGGCGGGTGACCACCTCGCGCATGGAGGCAAAATCGTCCACGCCTTCCACCGTGCGAATGATGAATTTGCGGTAGTCGGACTTCTTCATGCGTCCGGCTTCCCACACCACCATCGAGGCGACCGTTTCCGCGCCCTGGATGTGAGAAATGTCGAAGCACTCGATGCGCTCCGGACATTCGGCCAGGCCGAGTGCTTCCTGCAATGCCTCCTGGATTGCGCGCGTATTGGGCTTCATCACCCGGAAGCGCTGGTCGTAGCACTGCTTCGCATTATTGCCGGCAAGGTCGATCAGGGAACGCTTTTCCCCCCGCGATGGCACTTCGATGTGCACCCGCGTGGCGCGCGCCCCGCTGTTCGCAAGTTGCTCGGAGAGCAACTCCTCCAGCATGGTGCGATCTTCAAACTCAGTTGGCACGTAGATGTTCCGTGGAACGTAGGGCTGTCCCAGATAGAGCTGGCTCAGGAAGGCCGAAAAGAATTCCGAAGGTGCGAAGTCAGATTTGTGCGGGTCGATAGTGGACGTCGCGCCCGGAGCCCGCGTAGGAACAGCCGCCTCGGCTGTCCAGGCCGAGCCACGCTCGGCAGCGACTTCGGACCCTAGTTCGAGCGCAGCATCTTCTGGCATTGAGCATGGAGGCTCGTATGAGGCATTCGTTCCGCCCTGGACCGTGTCGCCGACACCGGTGGTCACGCGATCTGCCCCAACCAGCGAGGCGCTCAACGCACCATCGTTCGCGTGCTGCACAGTCCCAAATTCCGGCAAGTCTTCCCAGAAAAATTCGCGCCGGTCCACCACTTTCCCGCCGCGCATATGAAACAGGTTCACTGCGAGCATTCCGTTTTCGTAGTGGTAGCCAAAAACGTCGGCGTCATCGCCTTCCACTCCGGCCATGCGCTGCTTTTCCTGCAACTGCTCGACGGTGGAGATCAAATCGCGATACTTCGCGGCGCGTTCGTACTCCTGAGCCGTGGCAGCTTCCTCCATGCGCTTGCGCAGCGAGCGCACCAGGTCGGTTTGACGTCCTTCCAGAAACAACTTCACGTCACGCACCGCTTCCTGATAAATCTCGGGCGTGGTCAGCGCCTGCACGCACGGGCCAAAGCAGCGCCGGATGTAGTACTGCAAACAGGGCCGCGGATGATAGCGATTCAGATCCACCTTGCACGACGGAACCAGGAAATGACGATGAATCAGGTCGACGATCCGATAGGCCAGGCTGGTTGGAAAAAACGGGCCGTAGTACGCACTGCCGTCTTTGCGCAGCCGTCGCGTCACATAGACGCGTGGGAAGCGCTCGCCCAGCGTGAGCTTCACGTAGGGATAGGTTTTGTCATCGCGCAGCAGGATGTTGAATTTAGGCTTGCGCTGCTTGATCAGATTGTTTTCGAGCGCGAGGGCTTCCTTGTTGTTGGCGACCACGATGTAATCGACATCGACGGCCTCGCGCACAAGCGTACCGGTTTTGGAGTCGGTCCAGCGGGCCTCGTGGAAGTAGGAAGCCACCCGGCTCCGCAGGTTCTTGGCCTTCCCCACGTAGATGACTTCCCCCTCGGCGTTCTTGTACAGGTACACGCCGGGATCGGTCGGGATGGTGCGGATTTTCTGGAGCAGATCCATC
>QIAI01000081.1:9365-10803 GCA_003224995.1 Acidobacteriota bacterium | reverse complement strand
TTAAATCCTGCGGAATGACGGACCCCTCGTAGTAGAGCAAGCCAAGCTTGTATTCCGCTGGCGCATAATTTTGCGCCGTGGCTTTTCGATACCAGCGTACGGCTTCATTCCCGTCGCGCGCTACCCCGCGTCCCTGCGAATACATGAAGGCCAGATTGGCTTGTGCCGGAGCATACCCCTTTTCCGCCGCCCGTTCGTACCAGCGCGTGGCCTCCACGTCATTCGCCTTCGTCCCGCGACCCGACGCATTCATGAATCCCACATTGTTTTGCGCAGGCAAGTACCCTTCCACCGCGGCCCGCAAATACCAGCGCAGCGCTTCACTATCGCTCTGCTCGACGCCCAGGCCGCGCAGAAACATTCCTCCCAGATTGTTCTGGGCGGCCGCGTCGCCGAGGTCGGCTGCTTTGCGATACCACTTCACGGCCACGGCGTAGTCCTGCTCGCCGCCGTTGCCGGTCTCAAAGGCGAGTCCCGCCTGGAACTGCGCCGCCCGCTCGCCCGCTTCGGCGCGCGTGAGAATCTGCTCCAGGTGCGCGGTACGCTTGGGAGCATGTTGGAAAACGACGTCGACTTTGCAGGAGGGCCCAGCAACGCAGGGCAGACTACTGAAGAGCACACAAATACTCAGGAAACCTGGCAGGCGCATGCAACCACCCCAACACCCGCGAACGGTGATTGCGCGAAACTCTAGCGCAAGAGGGTGCCAGAAGCAAAGCAAAAACGACGCCGCCGACCTATTGATTCAGGGTCGTGGTTGCAAACCGCTACAAAAAAGAGCGTCGTTGGTCATTGGTCGTTGGTCGTTGGCAAAGCTCAAAACCAATCGTCTCTCGTTGGTCGATGTGCGGTGGATTATCGAGAATGCTGACGCCAGGCCGATGTTGTGTTCTGGCAAGTGTCCACTAACTCCCAGGTCGACGAGATGTTTGCCGCTGACCACTGCGGGTTTTGCCTTGCCAAGGATCAAGGACCAAGGACCAAGGACCAACGACCAACGACGGTGTTGAGGTTCGACCAACGACCGACGACGGGTTCTAAGGTTCCACCGACGACTGGAGACTAGGTCCCCAATCGCGGTATCCTGCATCCAATCAACTAGGAGCAGTCCGATGTGGATCCGTGATTTTTGGAGCAGCCTTAAAACCCCCGAACATCGCTTAGCCTGGACCATCGCCGTTATCGCCGACGGGTTGCAGATTGCCATTGCCCCGCTCTTCGCCGCAGGCGGCATTTCGCCAGCCGATACCGTTCTCGACGTGCTGGTGGGAGCCTTGCTCATCCGTTTGCTCGGCTGGCATTGGGCTTTCCTGCCCACCTTTGCCGCGGAACTTCTCCCCGGCTTCGATCTGTTTCCCACCTGGACAACGGCCGTCTTCTTCGTGACCCGTCATCAACTCAAGCCGGGAGAGCCGGAAATCCTTCCGCCGGGCCCGGC
>QIAI01000081.1:0-9323 GCA_003224995.1 Acidobacteriota bacterium | reverse complement strand
CCTCAAATCAACCAAACAGGAATGCACCCGTGTCCAGCAACCGCCGCGTTCAGCCGCCGCACGTTGTCAGCATCGCGGACTTTCGACCGCTCGCCCGCAAGCGTCTTCCCAAGGCTGTCTTCGATTACCTCGATGGCGGCGCCGACGGCGAGATGACGCTGCGGGAAAACTGCCGCGCCTTCGACGACATCATGTTTCGTCCGCGCTGCGCGGTGGCGTTCTCCGAGTGCGGCCTTAAGACCAACGTGCTCGGGTACGAGTTGTCGTTTCCCGCCATGCTCGCGCCGGTGGGTTACAGCCGCCTCATGCACCCGGGGGGAGAAGTTTCTGCCGCCGCCGCCGCCGGCAAAGCAGGCACCGGGTACATTCTGTCGACTATCTCCGGCCATCCCATGGAAAAAGTGCGTGCGGCCTCCACCGGGCCGGTGTTTTACCAGCTGTACCTGATGGGCGGACGCACCGCAGCCGAAGCCGCGATCGAGCGCGCCAAGGCCGTGGGAATGTCAGGCCTGGTGGTCACCATCGATACTCCCGTGGCCGGACTGCGCGAGCGCGATTTCCGCAACGGCATCAAGGAACTGATGGGGACCAATCCCTTCGCGATGGTTCCGTTCCTTCCCGACGTGCTTTCCCGGCCGGGATGGCTGGTCCGTTTTCTGAAAGATGGCGGCGTGCCCAAGCTTGCCAACGTGGTGGTCCCGGGTAAAGGTGCCATGGAAATGATGGACGTCGCCGCCGCGCTCGCAGCTTCCGCCGTGAAGTGGGAGGGAGCGATCGTGGTGAAAGGCGTGCTGCCCGGCGAGGACGCACGGCGCGCGGTGGACGAGGGCGCGGCCGCAGTCAGTGTTTCGAATCATGGCGGTCGTCAGTTGGATGGCGTTCGCCCGTCGATTCGCGCTCTGCCGGAAGTCGTGGCAGCCGTCAAAGATCAGATTGAAGTCTGGATGGATGGTGGTGTGCGCCGCGGCTCCGACATCGTGAAGGCGCTGTGTCTGGGCGCGCGCGCCGTACTCTGCGGGCGCGCTTATGCGTATGCCTTGTCTGCGGCGGGCGAGGCCGGAGTCAGTCGCGCGCTCCAAATTCTACGCACGGACGTAGATCGCACCGTGCGCCTCTTGGGCTGCGCCTCAGTGAGCGCGTTGGATCGTTCCTACGTCGAACTACCGGCCGGTTGGGAATAAAACCGAATTAACCACAAAGGACACAAAGGAACACGAAGGGAATCTGAGTTAAGAGTACCTTTTGAGGACCCGTTTGCTGGTTAAGTTGGAACGAACTTTAGAATTCCAGCTTTGCTTCGTGTACCTTCGTGCCCTTTGTGGTTATCTTTTGCTTTTCTCTGTGTCTCTGTGGTGAAAAGATTCTAAGCAAACAGAAATTCTTTCGTGCGCAATTCTTTAATCGTATCCCGAAGCTTGGCCGCCTTCTCGAATTCGAATTTCTTCGCGGCCTCGCGCATGTCGCTTTCCAGCTTTGCGATAAAACCATCCAGCTCTTCCTGCGACTTGAAATCGGGAATTCCGCTTTCCTCCACCGAGGTCAGGTCCGCATAGTCTGCCGCCACAATCGAAGCCAGCGACATCTCCAGCGGCCGCACAATCGACTCCGGAGTAATCCCGTGCTCTTCGTTATAAGCAGTCTGAATGGCCCGCCGGCGATTCGTCTCGTCCATGGCGTGCTTCATCGAATCCGTCATGCGATCGGCGTATAGCAAGGCCCGCCCATTCAGATTGCGGGCGCAGCGCCCAATCGTCTGAATCAGCGATCCCGCCGAGCGCAGGAAGCCTTCCTTGTCTGCGTCGAGCACTGCCACCAGTGAAACCTCGGGCAGGTCCAAGCCCTCGCGCAGCAGGTTGATGCCGATCAGCACATCGAACTCGCCCCGGCGCAGGTCGCGCAGAATTTTCACCCGCTCCAGCGTCTCGATTTCCGAATGCATGTAGCGGCACTTCACCCCAACTTCGCTGTAGTACTCCGCCAGATCTTCCGCCATGCGCTTGGTTAGAGTGGTCACCAGCACGCGCTCGTTCTTCGCCGCTCGCTCGCGAATCTCGTGCAGCAGGTCGTCAATCTGTCCCTTCACCGGACGCACCTCGACCGGCGGATCGATCAGTCCCGTCGGGCGAATGATCTGCTCCACGACCACTCCCGACGACTTGGTCAACTCGTAAGGCCCCGGCGTTGCCGATACGTAAACCAACTGGTTCATGCGATGCTCAAACTCTTCGAACGTAAGCGGCCGGTTATCGAGCGCCGAGGGCAGGCGAAACCCGTACTCCACCAGATTTTCTTTGCGGGATCGGTCGCCCGCGTGCATCCCGCGCAGTTGCGGGACGGTCTGGTGCGATTCGTCGATGAACATCAGGAAGTCGCGCGCAAAATAATCCAGCAGCGTGGGCGGAGGCTCGCCCGGCAATCTTCCCGTGAAGTGCCGCGAGTAGTTCTCGATGCCGTGGCAATAACCCATCGACTTGATCATTTCCAGGTCAAACATGGTGCGCTGGTGCACGCGCTGCGCTTCCACCAGCCGGCCCTGCTTCTCGAGTTCCACTTCCCACCACGCCAGTTCCTGCTTGATCGACTCGACCGCCGACGCCTTGGTCTCTTCCTTCATGACGTAGTGCGTCTTGGGATAAATGGGCAGACGAGCGTAGCGCTGCTTGACGGTTCCGAACAGCGGATCAATCTGCGAGAGCGCGGAAACCTCGTCGCCCCACATCTCCACGCGGTAGGCCATGTCGTCGTAAGTGGGGAATATCTCGATCACGTCGCCGCGCACCCGAAACGTGCCGCGCCGGAAATCGCCGTCGGTGCGCTCGTAGAGAATCTCCACCAGCTTGCGGGTGATGTCCTGGCGCTTGATCTTCTGGCCCCGTTCGAGAAACAGCAACATGCCGTAGTACGCCTCGGGCGAGCCCAGGCCGTAAATGCAGCTCACTGAGGCCACGATCAACACGTCGCGCCGCTCGAACAACGACTTGGTCGCCGACAGCCGCAACTTGTCGAGCTCGTCGTTGATGGTCGCTTCTTTTTCAATGTAGAGGTCGGCGGCCGGAACGTAGGCCTCAGGCTGGTAATAGTCGTAATACGATACAAAGTATTCAACCGCGTTGTGCGGGAAAAAACTCTTGAACTCGTGATAAAGCTGCGCCGCCAGCGTCTTGTTGTGCGCCATCACGATGGCCGGGCGGTTCACGGCCTCGATCACTTTCGCCATAGTGTAGGTCTTGCCCGAGCCGGTTACGCCCAGCAACACCTGGTGCTGCTCGCGATCGAGCACTCCCCGCACCAGCGACTTGATGGCGGTGCCCTGGTCCCCTTGCGGCTTGTAATCACTGACGAGTCGGAAGTCCATAAGAACAGCTGATTAGCTCTTTGAGCCTTTGGCTCTTGGATCTTAGCTCTTAGCCTTTAGCCCTTAGCCTTTAGCCCTTAGCCTTAACTGATCCAAACTTTCTGCATCTGCGAAAACCTCCAGCGGCTCCACAGAAAGCGATTTTGGTGACAGAGAATCTCTCTATTATACCGTGTTCAAACCATGGAGCGGCGAGCGTCCCCGCCCGCCAGGCGCGAAGCCGCTTGCTTGAAGTTTGTCATTCTGAGCGAAGCGAAGAACCTGCTTTTTTGCCCTAGATTTGTCATTCTGAGCAAAGCGAAGAACCTGCTTTTTCCGACGCCGCACAACTCCCGCCCATCCGAAAAACGCTACTTCACTTCTTCCACTCCCACGATTTTTGAAGCCGCGTGGAACTTCTTGTAGTCCCGGTAAGTAATGTCCTCTTCCACATTGAGGTTTTTCAACAATGCGAGGCGTACATCCACGTGCACGGCCACGTGCCGCGGCAGCCAGACTTCGTCATTCACTCGAGTGGTATCGATGAGAATGCGCGACCCCTTGTGGATGCGAGCCAGAAACAGCCCGAACGAAACGGTATCAATGCATTCCGCATCCAGTTTGACCCACTGGTTCTCAGCTTTGTCGATCCAAACGCGAAAACGAAATTTGGGCAGGATCTTTGCCTCTTTCCGCTTCGCTTCAAACCCTTTTCGCGGCTCAGCGTCGATGGCGTAGGTCTCGCGCCCATCCAGCGATTCCATGCCCACCAGTGTGAAGTCATAGGCGTCGGCTACTTCCTTCACGAACTGCCTTGCCTCCTCATGGTCTTTTTCTTCTTCCTTCAAACGCTTCGCGCGCTGCGACTCACTCTCGTTCTTGCGCTTATCGATGATCTTCTGAATCTTCTCGTCTTCCTTGGCGGCCTCTTTCGGAGAAAGTGGTTTGTCGTTCTTCGCCGTCATCCGGCGGCACTGCTCGTTATAGATTTCCACCACATCGTAAGTGCGGATTTCGGTTGAAGATACTTCGCCTTTGCCGTTCAGCTTGTGTTCTTCCACCCGCTCGATGTAGGTGTAGTCGCGCTGCCGCTTGTCGTTGGCATCGTCATTGTCGGCAACCTTGCGGATCATTTCCTGGATTTGCTCGCGGGAAAGCGCTACTGGCGCGGGAGAGGAGTTTCCATCTTCTGGCGCCGTGGGATGAGTGGGATCTGCGATCTGTGCGCCCGCCAACGCGCCCGCCAGTACTACCACCGATAAAAACCGAAATCCCATTACTTGCATATGTTTTGCTACGGGGCGAGAGAACCCCGGGTTCCACCCGAGGTTGCGGGATAAGTTAAGGAAACGCCCAGAGCCTTGCTCGGCGTTCGCTGGCGCAACTAAGTACTAACTCGGGCTGGGGAGTAACTGCTGCACATTTTATCCAATGCAAAGAAGTTGACACTTCTTTACAAGCTTTTAACAAGAAATTCGAACTTTTGATCTACTCTTGGGTTTCCACCTGAAGAGTTTTGACGCGGAAAGGATCCGTTTGTGATGCGCTCCTCTCGTATTCTGTGTGTCGACAGTTCCGGGCGGCGCTTGCGTGAATTGAAAGCCGCTTTGGAGCGCGCTGGTTTTGAGGTCTGGACGGCGCTGGGCGCGATTGACGCGGTCTGCCTGGCTTCCGGTTTGCACTTCGATGTTTTGGCAGTCGATCAAAACTCGGCTCGCTTGCGCGAGGAAGTCTGGGCTTGCCTGGCAGACTTGCAGCCCGGCTTGCCCATCCTGGTGCACTCGGGCACACCCAAGGGTTCGGCGCTCTCCCGGCATTCCCAGGTGATTTCTTCCGGCCCTTCCGCCAATGGGGAGATCGTGCTCGCCTTATTGCTCTTGCTGCTGGGCGGCGAGCATCCCGCACAGGCCCGCGCACAAGGCGTAGCGGCAGCTTAGTTGCGCCCGGGATCAGTCTCCCCGCTTGTGGGCTTTCCCCAGAATCTCAGCCTGATAAACGCGTTCGTCGACGCGGTGCAGCCGCGCCGCAATCCGCTTGCTGAACAAATTGTAGTGTGGAATTTCCAGCAGGTGATAGACGATGAACCACACCGGCTTGTCAGTCGTCATCCAGGCCAGCCGATCGAAGCGCGCCAGGTTCACCGGACGGGAGAACCGGCGCAGGGTGCGTTCCTTTCGTAAGTTGAAATAAATATTGAAATAACTGAGCGCCAGTTCACGCAGCGTGCGATAGACCGGCTCGCGATAGCGGCAACCGGTGTAATTCGATTTCGCCACCGCTCCCCAATGTCCGTCGAGCTGGTAGACGGCCAGTACGTGGTCCGTATCGTGATCCGCTTCCAGATCGACGATGAGCGGCGGGAAACCGTTGGCGCGCAGAGCCGCCGCCGCGAAGATCGCGCCTTCCAGGCAATGCGACGTGTTTTCCGCCAGCACCCGCCGCGGCGACCACGCAGTATCGGCCAGGTGATAGGGCATGGCGTCGACGAACTTCTGGATGCCATGCGGATCCCGCAAGCTGCGCAGTTTGCGCAATTCCTTGTCCGTGAAGCCGGGGTGGGCGCGATTCATCGAGATGCTTCGAGTGTAGCGTAGGAGCGACCCCGCCGCGGTTGTCGGGAATGGTCCCGGCCCGAACCCCAAGGCCAAAGCTTCTAACGCGAAGCGCGAGGGAGGGCCGAAGTTACGGAGAAAATCTTAAACCGCAGAGAGCGCAGAAGGCGGCCGCAGGGAATGCGAAGTAAGAGAAGCCTTGAACCGCGAAGCGCCGGAAGGCCCGCGAAGTTCGCGATGAAAGTCCGAAGCGTGCTAAGACGTAGCAAAAGTAAGGGGAAATTATTGACCATCAAGATTTTCTTCGCGGCCTTCGCGTGTACTTCGCTCCTTCGCGGTTAAAAGCTTTTCACTGCCATCGTTGCAACGGCCGCTCGAAACCCCGGCCCGCGTAGATTCAAACACATAGCTTATAGATAACAGAAAAATACTACCTAGTCGATCTCCTGAAACCAGAGAATCCGCTTCTCGGCGTTGCATGGGATGCCCGCCAACAGCGTCAGGAAGCTCCAGGACGGAGAGTTGGAGGTGCGGGCGGCCTCAGGGTTGACGCGAGGCTTCGGAGCGCGTCAAATCGCTCCTAATGCGATATCGTATCTCAAAGCTAAGTTCGATCAGGGGCTGGCAATCTCGGCGTCTACGAGCGGGTAATTTTAGGATGAAACAATTCTGCCAGCTCCGATGGTGAATCGACCAGAACGTCGGGAGGAGTGAGTGCAAGAGTCTGTGGCGCAAAGCCATAAGTCACGCCGACCGTCCACAAGCCGGCATTTCGGCCGGTCAGGACATCGTTCGAGGAATCGCCCACAATGAGCGCCTGTTTCGGCGAGCATTCATTTTCTGCCAGCAAGGTGCGCGCCCCTTGCGGATCCGGTTTCTTGGTAGGAAAGCTGTTGCCGCCGTAAACCTGCGAGAAGAAGGGTTTCAGTCCCAGGGCTTCGACAATGGCACGCGAAGGCACGACCGGTTTATTGGAAAGCACCGCGAGTTTGCGCGAAAGGCCGTTGGTGGATTCCGCAATTGCGGCCAGAGCTTCCTGGATTCCCGCGTACACGTGAGTATGATCCAGTTTGTGCTCGCGGTAGTAGGCCAGAAAAAAGTCCAGAGCCTGGCGGACGAGTTGCTCGTCTTCGGGATCACCCAACGCCCGCCGTACCAGCATGGGGGCGCCGTCGCCCACATAGGTGGCGATGACATCTCCGGGCAATTGCGGCCGCCCGAGGTGACGCAGGGTTGCGTTCACGGTATGGATCAAGTCCAGACGTGAATCGATCAGGGTGCCATCGAGATCGAAGATCAGCAGCTTGATGCGGGATGGATCGAACTGTCGGTTGCTGCGGATCATATTGTGTCCGATTCAGGATAAATGATTGCTATTTCGCACTGGGCATTCAGAGAGACTGGATTGGCGATCCCCTTCGCTAAACGAGTTCGGAGCAAAAATGTTCATCAATGGCAACGCCATCAACGCAACTTTGCCGCCGTGCTTTCGATAAGAAGGTTCGGGAGATCGTCTATGGAGCCAATTCGGATCAATGCTTACTTGCCTCCGATGCTGGAACCGGAGACTGCGGTTGCGAAGCCGGAAGGGAGGCCCAACCCAAACGCGGAATCCGAAGTCCTATCCGCGCCTGCATCGAGCACCGAGGGCAAGACGTTCCAGGCAAGCGGCGGAGACGAAGTGCAGATCACCTTCGAGAGCGGCGAGCAGCGCATGGCTTTCCTGACCGGAGAATTGTGGAAGCCGGACACACCTCCAACCAGCGCATCCCCGGCAAGCGGCGGAACTCCAGCCGAGAGTGGAACGGCGGAGCCTGCGATCGGCCACAAGGGCAAAAAATTACCGGGCAGCGGTTAGAGTGGTTGTAGCCGCCTTCTCCTGATTTCAAGCGGAGGAGACCACTGGGCCATAGCAACCACCTATCAGCTATCAGCTCTCAGCTCTCAGCTCTCAGTCAAGCCCTCGCACGTGGCGGGCAGGTGCGAACTGCAACCGTGACGTGGGATGAAGGGAAGATCTGATAGCTGATAGCTGTGAGCGCTCCCAACCGACCGGTCAGGCTCCGCCATCGCTGTATTCCCCATAAACCCACCAGCGGTTACAATGCAGTTTTGCATATTCCACCAGCCGGTAGGGTACTAAATGGCAACGACGAAAACCGACCCCAAGCTGAGTGCCGTCCCGGACGAGAAGAAGTCCAAGACCTATCAAGGGCTGACCCGCCAGCAATTGATGGATGCCTATCGGATTATGTACACGTCCCGGCGGGTGGACGATCGCGAGATTCTGCTCAAGCGGCAGCAGAAGATCTTCTTTCAGATTTCAGGCGCCGGACATGAGGCCATCGGGGTTGCAGCCGGCTTTTGTCTGAAGCCCGGATACGATTGGTTTTATCCCTATTATCGCGACCGCGCGCTGGTGCTGGCGCTGGGCGCCACGCCTTATGAGATGTTGCTGCAGGCGGTGGGCGCAGCCGATGATCCCAGTTCCGGCGGACGGCAGATGCCTTCGCACTGGGCTTACCAGCGGCTGAACATCGTGACCCAGTCGTCACCTACAGGGACTCAAATTCTCCAAGCGGTTGGTTGCGCCGAAGCAGGCCTATACCTGCGCAGCCATCCCAACTCTATCCAGAAAGCAGAGGGCGACTATCGTCAATTCAAAGAAGTCAGCTTCCGCGACGATGAAGTCACCTATGTATCGCTGGGCGACGGCACCACCAGCGAAGGTGAATTCTGGGAGGCGCTGAATACCGCCGCTAACAAGAAACTGCCCATCGTCTTTGTGGTCGAAGACAACGAGTACGCGATTTCGGTGCCCGTGGAAGTGCAGACGGCGGGCGGAAATATCTCGCGGCTGGTCTCCGGTTTTCCCAACTTCCATTTTGAAGAAATCGACGGCACCGATCCGGTGGTGAGCTATGCGGCGATGCAGCGCGCCGTGGAGCACTGCCGGGCGCGCAAGGGACCGGCGTTCGTACATGCGCACGTAATTCGTCCGTACTCCCATTCCCTTTCCGATGACGAGCGCTTGTACCGCCCGGACGTGGAGCGGCAGCGCGATGCGGCGCGTGATCCTATCAACCGTATGCAGATGTTTCTGCTGCGCGAGGGCATCCTCGACGAAAATGGGATCAACAAGCTGGAGAAGCAGGTCGAAGAGGACTTGCAGGGGGCAGTGGATCGGGCGCTCGAAGCCAAGTTTCCCACGCCCGAGACCATCACCAATTTCATCTATTCGCCCGACCTCGATCCCACGTCGGAGCAGTTCGCCAGCCAGCCCGTCTTTCCGCAGCCGATGGAAAGCCCCGCCGTCGACGGCAAGAAGCCTGCCCCAGCGCTGCCCAAGACGATGGCGGAGCTGATCAATGCGACTTTGCGCGACGAGATGAAGCGTGACGAGCGCATTGTGATCTTCGGTGAGGACGTGGCGGACT
>QIAI01000520.1 GCA_003224995.1 Acidobacteriota bacterium | reverse complement strand
GCCATGGTGACCTCCCTTGGGATGAATCGCAAGCTAATGGATTCCTCCCCCTGGTACTGGTCATTGTTGCGGGGAATGAACTCAGGTGCTGTGATGGGGCTCACAGGAAGTCGTGATTCGAGTCACCCGGCTGTAAATAGCTCGCGGGGCCGCTGGCGCCAGCTAAGGGCCTAATCGCGGGGTGCGGGCTGGGCGCTGGCTTCGGCGGGGAAGGCTTTGAAGCTCACCTCTCGAGTTTTCGAGGATTGTTTCTGGTTCACATCCGTCACCCGTTCCGTCAGCGTGCCCTTTAGGACGTAATAGGCCTCGTCTCCGGTCTTTTTCCCTTCTCCGCGCTCGATTGTGCCCTTGAAATCGAAGGCGGTTCCATGGACCACTTCAGTCGTGAACGCAAGAGTGTTGCCGTCGAGTTTTCCCGTCTTGAAAAATTGGTCGAGGAAGGACCCTTTGTCGCTTTCAAGGTCGCCATAGCGGGAAACGAAACCGGTGACGCGTCCCGCTTCTTCGACCGTAACCTGAACGAACTCGCCTTCTTTCAAGAAGCTGTACATCCCGGAGTATTGCGCTCCAGGATTGTTCTCGGCTTTGGAGTTCGGGCTTGCGGAGCTCGACTCAGGTGCGGCGGACTTTTCCTGCGCGACGATTGTCGTTCCACAAATAGCTAGAACCACAACCAGTGCTGCTGCCCAATACGGCTTCCCCATGCAGAATGCCTCGTTTCGCGGTAATGGTACTACACGGTTACGCTGTCTCGTGAACTACACATCAGTACATCGCTCTGGGGGTCGGCGCCAGCCCTCCGCTATAATGAACGCACTTGTGTGCCCCGTCTGACGTGGTGGAATGAACTCATTTTTAGGACTGGAAAACATTCCCGCGCATGTGGAAATCAGACCGGCGCATGACCGTCTTCCGCCGCCCCGTCTGCTTTTTGAGCTGGAACCCTGGGCGCCAAACTTCTTCCGGAACCTCACGGATTTGCTGCTGCGCCGCCGTCCGCCAGCCGTAATCGTCAGTTCCCCGCCCGCGCCATTTTGGCCCGATGTCTTTGTGATGCGCCGCGTGCCCTGGTTTGCATTCGCAGAATCCCTGCTCTATCACGGCATCGTAATTGTGCTGGCCTGGGCGGTTTCGACGTTTGTAACCACCCGGCCACAAGTGGCCGAGGTCCGCCGCTTTGATCCGCACGACGTAATCTACTACTCGCCCTCCGAATATTTGCCTCCGCTTGATACCGGCACTGCGCAAGCCGCGAAGCCGCAAAAAGGTGATCCGGAATTTGCCAGGCAGCCGATCTTGTCGGTACCGCCGGAAGCAGATAATCACCGGCAGACAATCGTGACCCCGCCCGACATCAAGCTAAACCACGACGTCAACACTCCGAACATTGTGGCGTGGGGTGATCACACGGTGCCTGTGCCTGGGGCGGCAGTTCAACGCCAGTCGCCGCAAATGCCGGCTTTGCCGGGGCAGGTTGTTGCGCCCGTTCCAGAGGTGCGAGAGACGGCAAATCGCAGGTTGAACTCAATCACGGAGGCGGTCGTGGTGCCGCCGCCGCAGGACGCGGTATCCCGCGTACGCGCGGTGACGGCGATGTCGATTGATGTGGTTGCCCCCGCCCCGAATGCAGATTCGGCGGGAACACGTCGCACGTTTAGTGGGCCAGAGGCGGCCATTGTGGAACCCCCGCCGGCTGTGAATGCCGCCTCCATTCGTAAGTTCGGCGACATGAATATCGGTCGCTCGGAAGTGATCGCACCCGCGCCGCAATTAGCTGTGCCCGCGCAACGCACCCTCGCGCCATTAGGATCAGGCGGAAAGGCGGTCATTCCGCCTCCACCAGCAATGGAAGAGCCGGCGGCTGCGGGCGGAGCCACCGGGAGAAATGCACGCGCACCGGTCGGAATGGAAGCGACTTCTGGGGGGCAGATCGTTCCACCGCCTCCAATGGTGCAGGGCTCAAGGGAAGCCGGTGGGCGTTTGATCGCCTTGGGGATTCATCCGGCGGTCGCAGCTCCGGCGGACCCAATCACAGGAAATCGCCGTGGAACATTTGCCGCCACGCCCGATGGCAAGGTCGACCCCGCGGCTACACCTGAGATTCGGGGTTCAACCGCTGCCGGGACGAATGGGCACGGCGGCGGCACAGACCGCGCCAGCAATGGGACTGGGGCCAATTCAAATGGATCGATCGCCGGAGCGCCGCCTGGATTGCACGTAGGCGCAAGTTCGCGAGGAGCGACCAACGGCACGCAAGGAGAGGCCTCGCGCACTACCGACGCACTTTCGGGGAATACACCCGCTTCCGGGAAAGCGGAAGTAGCGTCACTCTCTAAGCCTAGAATCGGTTCGGCTGCGCC
>QIAI01000519.1 GCA_003224995.1 Acidobacteriota bacterium | reverse complement strand
GTCCGCTGAACGCGGCCGTCATCAATGCGGTGGGACCCCATGTGCGCGCCATGGCATTGGCGGTGAACATCTTCATCTTCCACCTGCTGGGGGATGTGCCCTCGGCTTACATGATCGGGTGGATGTCGGATCACTATTCACTGCGCCTCGCATTCGTGGCTCCGGTGATCGCCATCTGCCTCTCCTCTGCCATACTGTTTTACGGGATGAAATTTGCCCCGCCCGTGAGCACTCCGAATGCTGCCGCCCCCGTGGGAGCCCATTAGGGATGGGTTATCTGCTGTGGATTGCCGGCGTGATCCTTGCCCTGGCCTGGTTCTCGCGCATTGCGGAGGCCGCGCTCGGCGTACCCAGCATCGCCGATATTTCTAAGCCGCAGTGGAATCGTCAGCCGGCGAAACGACCCCGCGTCAGCATCATCGTTCCCGCTAGAAACGAAGAAGAAGATCTTGAGCAGGGCCTCACCGGACTGCTGGCGCTCGACTACGACAATTGCGAAGTCATCGCTGTCAACGATCGATCCACCGATCGCACCGGCGAGATCATGGAAAGAGTTGCGGCGAGTCCGGCGGCGCATGGTTGCCTGAGAATCGTCCACGTCAGGGAGCTACCGTCCGGCTGGCTCGGCAAAACTCACGCCATGTGGACGGCGGGTCTTCAGGCAACCGGCGACTGGTTGCTCTTCACAGACGCCGACGTGCTCTTCAAGCCTGACGTGCTGCGGCGTGCGCTGGCCTACGCCGAATCGGAACAAGCAGATCACGTCGTGGTCTTCCCGCGCATCATTATGAAACGGCCAGGCGAGAAGATGATGATCGCGTTTTTCCAGACGCTGTTCACCTTCGGCCACCGGCCCTGGAGAGTCGCCGATCCTGACACCAACGATCACATGGGAGTCGGCGCCTTCAACCTGGTGAGCCGACCGGCCTATGAAGCCGTGGGCACCTATAAGGCGCTGCGCATGGAAGTGCTCGACGATATGAAATTGGGCAAGGTGCTCAAGAATGCCCGGTTCCGGCAGCGCAATGTTTTCGGCGATGACCTGATTTCAATCCGCTGGGCCAAAGGCGCCATGGGCGTGGTCGACAATCTGACCAAGAATTTCTTTGCGGTGCTTTCGTTTCAGTGGTGGCGGACGGTGGCATCTGCGTTTGGATTATTTTTCCTGAACCTGGGGCCGTTTCTCGGGATCTGGTTGGCGCACGGCTGGGCGCGGGTGCCGTATGCGATCGCTCTGGGATCGATGTTTTTGATTTATCTGGGTATGTCGTTCAAGTCGTCGATCCCGCCGTATTATTTTCTGCTGCATCCCATCAGCACGCTGATGTTTGAGTACACCCTGATTCGCTCCATGGTGCTGACGCTGCGCAATGATGGCGTCACCTGGCGGGGGACGAAGTATCCGCTGGAGGAGTTGCGCAAGGGCGTGGTGTGAAGACCGGTCCTTGGTCCTTGGTCGTCGGCAAACTTGGCGGTTCGTTGTTGGTGATGGGCAAACTCGAGGGAACCGGCAGTCCGTATTGCCGGCCCGACGGCAACAGGTCGCTATCTCGGTGGTTTTCAACGTATTGTCTTTTAGCTAATACAATTTGGCCCTGGGGAAGGGTGTTTCGTTTTGAAAAAGCGCCTCCCGGTGAGTGGTAGAATGCCCGCCAATCGCGTTCAGAAAGCGGATGCGCGTACTTTGAGGGTGGGATGATGGTTTGGGTCGTCCGGCCCCCCGCGACCGATCCTGGGGCTTCCTTTCGACAATGTAAGCTTAAAGAAAATAACATTCGATTGCAAAATGGGTTGCCAGCGGTGTGGTCCGACGGGCAGGGACGCCCTCGCCCGATCGCCTGGCGGTGAGTGCAACATTCAATCGGTCGGGGACAATGGCAGGCTGGGATCTTCCAGGCTCACGGGTGCGGATTGTTTCTTGCGTGAAGCAGTTTTACTGGTTTTTGGATGGCTGAAAGTACCGGCGCTGAATTTTCCGTGACGTTCAACGTCGTACTCTTTGGGCAGAGGGGGAATGTGGGCCGCGTCGCCGCGCAATTGGCCTGGCCTCCGCAAAATAATTTCGGCGCGGCCGTCGTAGCTTTTTACTTCGCCTTCGATTTCGATCTGCCGGCCTTGCAGTTGCCGCACGTCGCCCACCTGTTTGAGGTCTCCGGGAAACACCACGACCGTAAAGGGGCCAAACCCGATAGTCTTCGCAGAAATCGAAAAAATGGACGCCCCGATTCCCCTGTTTTACGCGCAGCACTTTTCCGGTCACGCAGCGAACCGCGCCAATGTGCTTGCCCGCCTCGGAGATAGGGATGCAGGCTCCCGCTGAGGCGAGACAAGCGGGAAACAGAAAGATCAGACCGACGAGAAGCGTGCGCAGCAAGGGCATACAGGGAGAAAACTCAAATTCAGTCTATGCGTGATGCGAAAGCAGAACGCGGCGTTAAGCGAGGGAAGGTGGCGCGCTCGTCCCTCTACGGGAATGGGCGGAATGCGGGGAGGCCGGCGTGCG
>QIAI01000518.1 GCA_003224995.1 Acidobacteriota bacterium | reverse complement strand
GCCGGGCCACCCGCCATAGCGAGGGGGAATTTACTTCTGTCCCGTGTCCTCGATTAGAGCTACGTCTCGAGTTTGGCCTCCTCTGCTGAATGCCAGCTGCATGCCGTCGGGAGACCAATCGAAACTGATTAGGGCGACGCCGTGGAGGCTCGTGATCTGGCGCAGCGAGCCATCGGATACGCGGAAGCTCCAAACGTTATCCCCATCTTTGCCGCGACCGACAAACGTCAACTGGCGGCCGTCTGGGCTCCAGCGCACGCCTGCGGATAGCGCGACCGAGAGCGGGATCGGAAAGATCTTACGCAGCGGTCCTCCATTGATCCCGATGACTGCTATGGCCTCGGGAAATTTCTGCGTGCTGAGTTGATGATCGGCGTAGAGACCCGCAATCCATTTCCCGTCCGGTGAAATGACCGGACGTTGCCAGAGTCGATTGCTCAGCTGGATGGCCGGACCGCCGGAGGACGCCACGCTCTATAGAGTAGGCCAGTGTTCTGCACCGACCACCGTAAATGCGATCCACTTTCCGTCCGGAGAGAGTTGCGGAAATGATTCCCCACTCGCCTGGACCACGAGTGCCAGGTTGCCGCCATCGATGTCCATTGCCCAAATGGCGAGGCTGCCGTTGCGATCCGAAACCCAGGCAACTTTCTGTCCATTCCTTGAGATGGAGTGATCATAATCGTTGCCGCTCCGCGTCAACTGCTTGCGATTTCCACCCTGCGTGTCAACCGTCCAGAGACTTTCACGACCGTTCAATTCTTCTTCGAAGGCAATTTGGTCTTTTTCTATCCACGCTGGCGGAGACCAGCCGCTCAGTCCGGAAACAACCAGCTTTGGATCCTGTGAGCCCGTCACAGGTATCCGCCAGATGCTACTGATAAAGCTGCTTTCGTCGACCGTCACGATCTGCCGGGAGTCCGCGGAGATGCTTGCGCCCTGTTGGCCGTTCAGTCCTTCCGTCACTTTCCGCTCATTCCCGTCCGGATAAGAAACAAACCAGACGTGGAAGGTACCACCCCCCTGTTGACTGCGGGCACTCATGACCAACCCCTCTCCGTTCCCCATCCACGCCAGTTGCCGGATGTACCCCCAGGCATGCGCCGACAAGGGTTTCAAGGTCCCATCTGCCACACGAATCTCGATGATGCGAGTGTCGCTTCCCTTAGTGCTGGCGACCGCGGAGTCGGTGTCGGTGCAAGCGATGATCTGGCCATCGGGCGACCACGCTGGATAGTCCAGCACTCTGGGAAGCTTGCGAGAGAGGAGATTATGTTCCCCTCCAGCCTCCAGATCGGCGACGATCAGTGAACTCTCACTTTCCGACTCTCGTACGAAGGCAATTTTCTTTCCGTTCGGCGATAACGTCACGGGCGAGTCGAGGCGCACCTTCAGTTTTTCCGACGATCCCCCCATGACCGCGACCCGATAAAGCGTGGGCGGGTCCGTTTTGTCGGTTCGCACCACGTAGTAAATACTCTCGCTGTCGGGCGAAAAGGTCACGCCGATGTAACGAACGGTTTGCGGAGGCACGATCTCAATGTCATGCAGGGTTGTTGTGCGCCTGACACGCAGCGATTCCTGACCGGCGGCCAGCGAGGTATGCGCAATGTAGCGGCCATCAGGCGAAATCGCCGCCTTGAAGGTCTGCCCGTCGCCGGTAAGCCGCGTCGTCTTGGTGGTGGCAAACGGCACGCTCTTCGCCGGCCGGAGACTGAAACTCAGCAGTCCACCCACCAGAAGAAAAAGAACGAACGCTGCCAGCACAACGTTGCGCCAGGGAATCCTCTCCAGTCGTTCGAGCCACCCTCTTTTGCTGGCTGCTGTGGGCTCAGCATGGACCGTTTCCCGCGATGAGGCGGTCACAGCTTCGGTAGGTTCCCGCTTAATCACCGTCGCCACGAAGCGGTAGCCCCGCCCCGGGACCGTCACGATATAAGGTCGGTCCCGACTCTCCCCCAGCATCTTGCGCACGATAAATATGGTTTGGGTGAGGTTCGATTCGTCCACAAAACTATCGGGCCAGACAGCCTTCATGAGTTCGTCTTTGGCAATGAGCTGCCCGCTGCCCTCTATGAGCACCAGCAGAAGTTCGAACGCCTTAGGAGTTAGAGGGACAAGCTCCGGGCCTCGACGCAGGAGTCTGGTTTGAGCATCCAGACGGAATTCACCGAACTCCCAGATGCCGTTGATTGCACTCGGCATATCGCCCCGGTCTAACCTTTGAGAGATTTTGAACGCGGCCTTGAGGACTTTTGAGACGCATCGAGGGTAGTTTCCGTCCCGCGTCAGGAAAGCTGGAGCCGCAATGCGGCGTGCATTTTACCACGGCGCCAGCTTCCTTGAGCATCGCCTTAGGACGCAAAACCACTGAACTGAAAGGACATCGATATGCGACGAACATCAACTTGGTTGGCTTTCGCTACTTTTGTGATCGTGGTCGGAGCCTTCTTTCACATAACAAATGTGCATGCGACCCCAGCTACTGGCTTCGTGGGCACGACTCTGGCCCAGGGTCTACCAAATGCTCGGCGCGGAGAGCACGAAAAGAATATCTGGTTGTCGTTGCAGAAGACGAAGGGGTCGTCGGACGTGTATGTGCAGAGCAATGTCTGGCAGCCTGGAGGCAGCACCGGATGGCACACCCACCCTGGCCATAGCCTCATCATCGTAACCGCAGGAACAGTGACAGCTTATGAAGGCAATGACCCCTCGTGCACCCCAACCGTGTACACC
The DNA here is from genome assembly GCA_003224995.1 of Acidobacteriota bacterium. GTDB lineage: Bacteria > Acidobacteriota > Terriglobia > Terriglobales > Acidobacteriaceae > Gp1-AA133. Next base: position 732 of record QIAI01000518.1, on the reverse strand, counting down.
GCGGGGATGGGATTCGTCGATCCAGGCGGGGACCACGTACACAACATCCGGAACGAAAGCACGACCGACGTTGCACAAACCATCGCCGTCCAGCTAATTCCGGCCACTGCCGCGCGCAGGATAGACGCTCCAGATCCGGGAAACTGTCATTTCTGAGCAGTGGGGTCGAGCCCTTCAGGCAGATCCCGCAGAGTGAACCGGCCCCATCGCACACTGTAATAGGAATAGGAGGCTTCACATGCAAAGAAGATTGACTTGGATAACACTATTCGGCGTCGCAATCGTAGTCCCAGCGCTCTATCACTATCCAAAGGCCTACGCCACGCCAGTTCATGCCCACGATCGCGCCTGTAGCGTTGCCAGCCTCAAAGGAACCTATGCCTTTCGCAGGACGGGCGTGAACAATGTCGCGGGTGGCCCCATCGCCCAAATTGGCATCGCCGTCTTTAACGGAGATGGCACGCGTGGCCCCATTCGCACCTCCCGAAGTACTAACGGTGAAATCCGAGACTGGACCGATGTACCGCCGAGCGGAAGCTACACGGTCGATCCGGATTGTACCGGGTCGTTCTTCGATGCCGACGGTACAAAAAGCAACAACGTCGTCGTCCTTGACGGAGGCAAAAGATTTTTCTTGCTCAGCGTGGCGCCGGACACGATTACCGTCGAAGAGGGGCATCGGTTCGAGGGAGCGGACTAGAGAGAGCGATTGGCCTGGGATACCTGTGCAAT
>QIAI01000517.1 GCA_003224995.1 Acidobacteriota bacterium | reverse complement strand
GTCAGCTCTCCGGCGGCCAACAACAACGGGTGGCCGTGGCGCGAGCTCTCGCTGGCAGACCGGCCATTCTGCTCGCAGACGAACCGACGGGCAATCTTGATTCGCGCAACGGCGAGGCGGTGATGCACCTGCTCAAGGAATTGCACCAGAACGGCGCCACCATCTGCATGGTGACCCACGACGAGCGTTTTGCCCAACACGCAGACCGCACGGTTCACTTATTCGATGGCCAGGTCGTCGAAGACAGGGTCGCGGCCTAGGGAAAGAGGCATGAATGATCTGAGGTTCGCCCTGCGCCAACTCCGCAAGTCGCCGGATGCGGGCGATGGCACAAAGATCGTGCAGATCCAAAGCAACAACCCCGGTCACTAAACCGACATGTTTCTCGACTCGTTTCGACAGGATGTGCGCGTCGGTCTCCGTGTCTTATTTAGAGACAAATCGTTTTGTTTTCTGGCCGTGCTCGTACTCGGTCTCGGGATTGGCGGCGCCACGACTCAATTCACAGTGGTTAATGCGGTGGTGCTGCGCGGATTTTCATTTCCGCATCCAGAGCAGTTGATGAGCGTGGGGTTGATCGATCCAAAGGCGAGCGATCAAACCAACAATTTCGGCTTCGGCGTTATTCCAACGGCGCAGGATTACGAGGATTTGAAAGCGGGACAGAAATCATTCGCCCTAATGGCCGGCTACCTTAGCGGATCAACAATCAACGTGACATATAAGAACACTCCGCAGCGTTACACGGGCTCCTATGTCACGGAAGATTTCTTCAAGATCATCGGCGTGTCGCCGATCATGGGTCGTGATTTCACCGCAGATGACGACAAGCCTGGTGCGGGAAAGGTCGCTCTTTTGAGCTACGAGATTTGGCAGCGCGATTTCAACGGCGATCCCAAAATCGTTGGCCAAGGCGTTCGAGTTAATGGCAAAGCCGCCACGATTATCGGTGTCATGCCACCTGGTTTCAAATTCCCCGTCTTCGAAGAGATTTGGGTGCCATATCATAATGAGTATCCGCTGAAGCCGCGCGGGGAGTTGTTGCTTGGTGCCAATGCTAACGCGCCGGCAATCTTGGGTCGGCTCAAACCGGGCGTGACTCTCGATCAGGCGAACGCGGATTTTATTGGGCTAGCTCGCCGCCTGGCCCAAGAGAATCCAAAAACCAATCAAAATCTGACCTCGGCCAGCGTGCAGCCGCTCCTTCATGCGCTTACTGGAGTGCAGTTCCGGCAGCAGGTCTGGGGAATGCTTGCCGCAGTCATCTTCGTCTTGCTTATCGCCTGCGTGAACGTGATGAACATGCAATTCGGCCGTGCCGCCCTGCGCACGAAGGAGGTGGCGATTCGCGGCGCACTCGGCGCCACTCGTTCGCGAATTGTGCGGCAAATGTTGACTGAAAGTTTTGTCGTGGCTGTATTGGGCGCGGTCGTCGGCGTTCTGATTGCACGCTGGGGAGTGGATTGGTTGATTCGTGCGAACAAAGCTCTGCCATTTCCATTGCCGTATTGGATCGAGTTTAAGATCGATGGCCCCGTTCTTGTATTTACCGTCGCCATTACCTTACTGGCAACGATGGTTTCCGGTTTTGTGCCGGCATTGCTGAGTGCTCGCGCAAACACTGCGGAGCTGATGAAGGAAGGGGCGCGGGGGAATAGTGGCCGTCTGGTAAACGCGATCACGCGCATCTTGGTTGTCGGCCAGATCGCGTTGACCGCAGCGCTGTTGATTGCTGCTACGCTGCAAATCAAATCAATTCGGAACCAGACATCGCTCAATTACGGTTACGATGAGAATGCCGTTTACACCGCGCGCATCGGTTTGATGGAGGGCGCGTATCCGACGCAAGATGCACGCCGCGAGTTCTTCCGGAGCGCAGTTCGTGTGTTGCGGGCTAATCCGCAGTTCGACTCCGTGGCTTTGAGCAGCCGTTTTCGAATGACCTTTGACGGTTTCGGTCAATATGAAGTGGACGGTCAAAGTTATGTGACGGATCGCGATCGGCCTCAGGCAAACTTCGAGGCCGTTTCGGACACTTATTTTTCCACGCTCGGGTTGAAAATTTTGGAAGGCCGGGACTTCACGATAGATGACAGTGACGTCAAACAACCGGTGGCGATTGTCAATTCCAGCTTCGCCCGAAAATACTGGGGCAATCAAAGCGCAATAGGCCATCGGGTTCGCATTTTCAATCCTGGCCAGCCGCAACCATGGCGCACAATCGTGGGGGTCGTTCCAGACACCCTTATGCAGGGTCCATTTAACCAGCAGACGGGAACGGCGGGTTTTTACATGCCGTTGCTTGGCGCTGACCCGGCCACGCAATTCTGTTCGATCATTGTTCGTCCCCGGCCGGGACAACGCGCCGATACGCTCGGCCCAGCGTTAAGCAAAGCGGTCGCGCAGCTCGATGCGGATCTGCCAATTTACTTTCCTGGAACTCCCGCCCGCTTGCACGATGAAACTCTTGGGGGCAACCGCATCGTCGCTATGTTGTTCGGCATTTTCGGCGGGGTTGCATTCATTCTTTC
>QIAI01000516.1 GCA_003224995.1 Acidobacteriota bacterium | reverse complement strand
CGCTGGGTGGTGGCGAATCACTTGACGTGATTCTTGACAGCGCCGGCGTCCCCAAAGGCACCTACTACCTCTACACCCCAAATCTCGATCACCTGTCGAACGATGCTGAGAACTTCGGCGGGTTGATGACCGAAGTCCACGTTAACTAGGAGCGCAGCCATGAGGACGACGAACATGATTAAAACGATTGCAAAGAAACCATTCCTTCTGGCGCCGATGGTGGCGGTGCTCTTAATGCTCGCAACGGCGGCGTATGCTGCGGCTCCGGGAGTCACAGGAACTAACTTCGCCATCACAGCTACTCCGGCTTACATCTCGCAACCCGACGGACAGATGCTCTATTCATGGGGATATGCCTGCAGCGGCGGTGGTACTGCCGCCCCGACCACAATAAATGCGCCAAATGCGTGCAAGGGCACGATGCAAATCCCCGGTCCGACGCTCATCGTTACGGAAGGGCAGACGGTGACTGTAACGCTGACCAACAATCTGCCGACAGCCGCGGGGAACACGTCAATTTTGTTCCCTGGGCTTAACGTGACTACGGTCTGTCCTGATTCCGCTAGTGCTGGGGCGCCCCAGCGGGGCCTGCTGACCTGCGAAGCCGTCCCTGGTAGCTCGGTGGCTTACTCCTTCACTCCAACTTCGCCTGGCACACGCGCCTACTACAGCGGCACGCAAGGTGACTTGCAGGTCGAGATGGGCCTCTACGGAGCGATCATCGTACTTCCTAACAACAACACAGTTCTTGGTGGCTGTACTGCCGCGCAAGCTAACAACGCCAGTGCCCAAGCGCACTGGGGTGAAAATGATTTCCGCCTTGCGGCTGCTGCCTACGACCACCCCAAGACTTGTTACGACCGGGAATACCTGTTCCAGTTCTCCGAAATGGATCCGAACATCCATACCCAGGCTGAGGCGCAGGTCAAGATAAGAGTGGGCTGCACTGCTGGCCTTCCAGGATGCAGTCTCCAGGTCCCGACTGAGCCCTATCACCCCGCGTATTTCATGATCAACGGACGCTCCATGCCGGATGACATGGATCCGAACTACGCCGTTGAGTATCCCCATCAACCTTACAACGGCAATCCGCACATGCATCCAGGCGAGCAGGTTCTATTGCGCGTAATCGGCCAAGGGCGCTGGCAGCATCCGTTCCACGAGCACGGTAACCACGTGCGAATTCTAGGGCGCGATGTAAATCTGATTCTCAGCCAAAACGACCCGAATAGTCTCGCCGGACCCCTCTTGTTCACCACCACGACAACTCCGGGCCTGGCCATGGATGGAATCTTCTACTTCACGGGCAAAGGTCTGAACTGGGACATGTACGGTCACAATCCCGCTTCCAAGGACGGTGCTGCGAAGTTGCCCTGTACTCCGGATGCTGAAGGCTACAACACTCTGGGAACGTCCTACAACGCGATCAACTACTACGAGTGGTGCCAGGATCACGACAAGCCTATGCAGGTTTCACCGTTCGGCGATGTCGCAGCTGGCGGCCCTATGACTCTGCCCGATCCGAATCTTTTCACCAATGGCGCCTGGTATGGTGGAAGTCCCTACCTCGGCCCGAATGCGACGCTTCGTGCAACCGGTTGCAGTTCCGACCCTCGAGCCAATCCTTCCTCCTGCGGCAACACTGGTTCGACTCCGCCATCTGGCACCATCGCGAATTCGCCCAGCGACGAGGCCGGCTTTGCCTTTATGTGGCACTCGCATAATGAGCGCGAAATCACCACGAACAATATTTTCCCCGGCGGCATGCTGATGATGATGCTGGTTGATTCTCGGGAATTTGTAATTGACGAGTCGAACTAACTGAGGAGAAGAGCAAAAATGCGATCCAAATATCTCAAGTCTTTGAAGGCAGCGGTCCTGTCAGTAACGGTTCTCCTCCTCGGAGTGGGTGTCTCGTTTGCCGCCCAGCAGGTCAACCTGGTCGCGCGGCCTGCCACCGCGACCATGCCCGATGGCTCGATTGTCCCGATGTGGGGTTATGCCTGCAATGGGATTGTGTCTGGCTCGACTGCGGTCTGCTCCGCCGCGAACCCGGCAGCGGTCGGGGGGTGGTCGCCCGTCGTTATCACCGTGCCCGCGGGGGACCTCACGATAAACCTCACCAACAATCTCTCGTTCGCGCCCATCGGGAGTGCAACTGCGAATAAGGTGCCGACGTCGCTCGTAATTGTTGGACAGCTGGGCGGAGGTCTGGGAACACCGACCTACAAGGACGGCCCAGTTCATGCGCCACAGGGTGCTACCTGGCCTATCGCCGGCGATACGAGTGGGCCAACATTTACCCCGCCAACGCAGGGACCACGCGTGCAGTCATTTGGAACGGAAGTGGCATCTGGAGCAACTACCTCCCTAACGTGGAACGGGCTACGTGCGGGTACGTACCTGATTGAGTCCGGCACGCATCCATCGATCCAGGGCCCCATGGGACTTTATGGAATTCTGGTTGTTACCACAGCGCCCTCGGGGGCTACCGCCGGAACGGCTTATCCCGGCGTGAGCTACGCGGCCGATGTGCCGCTGGTGTTCAGTGAAATCGACCCGATGCAGAACAATGCGGTGCAGGCCGCGG
>QIAI01000499.1:1612-4296 GCA_003224995.1 Acidobacteriota bacterium | reverse complement strand
TTGAAACAGGCGGCCTTGAAAGTGGCTTCTCTGAATCGGGCTCGATTCTCTTGAACAACTTAGCGGGACCGTTTGCACCACAAAATGTGCTTATTTGGGTGCAATCGGGATGGTTTGTGCAATAACCGTGCAATGCATTGCACGGTTTTGAGAGCGGAAAAATGAACCCCGTACATAAGCGGTTTTTTGTCTTTTCGCGACCCTTCTGGCCCATCAGTTATCAGCGGAACGTAACCCCCATGGGTACCGAAGATTTCTTGGCTTGATTCCCGTTCTTTGCTAAAAGTCCGATTCACAATTGATGCATCCCGAGTGAAGGCTTTGGCCTTCCGCCAACCGCTGGCAGTCGCACGGTGGCCCAAACGATGCGGCGTCCGAAATGGACGCAACGATTGCCCAACCGCTAGGCCGATTGGGTCTAGCGATTTTTTTTGCAAATAAACCAAGGAGAATCCAATGAACATCGATTTGTTCAAAACCAACGGAGCAGCCCACCAACCACGCAACCTCAGCCCACAGTCGGCCCACTGAACGACGAAGTCTGGACCGTGGCCGATGTCGCCCGCCACCTCAAGATGTCGCCCCGCCAAGTCTGGGAGCTCACCCGTCCCCGGCGGCCGCTTCTGATTCAGGGAGCCCTAAATCGACCGACGGGCCGACGGATATTTCGCTGAAGTCAAGTGGCGGGGGTGATTCCATAAATCAATCGGCTGGGCCAGCTGGGGAGCCTTCGCCCCCGTGCAGGGAGACAAGGGTTGATGGGATCGCGGGGCAGATCAGCGAGGAAGGTTCTCAAAAGCAAGAATCGGGAGCCACCGTATTCCAGGCTCGGGTGAAGGCTGGCCCCCGTCAATGGATACCAAACCTAGAGAAAGACGCTGCAGAATCATGGAGAGAAAATACCTGCGTACAAGAAGAATATAGGGCCCGCCTTCGGGTATCGCAGGGTCGTCCTCCTAAATGACGTGCAAAAGACGTTGCCATCCCCACTTCGGTGGAGAATGAACATATGTTCAATGTTCGAGGGAAGCGTGGGATAACGATCAACCGATCAACCTATCGGATGACGGCGTTGAGGATCGGAACGTGGACGGTTTGCCAGTGACAGAGTGCATCCTTGTTTGCTGACGTCAGTTAGATATAGCTTCCTGTTTGATGGCCAGAGATGTCAGTATCCACAGTCACGATGGACGACACCCGCTTCTTGAGCCCGCAACGCGTCGTAGTTGGCTTCCTCATTCTGCTTCCACGGTGGCCACAAAGGCTGCTGGCGCCTCTGGAACATCGAAGTCGAGGCTCACCTCATCTGCCGTGCCCTCATCCCAAATGCGCGTGCCATTCGCCCGTCGGCCGATAGCGATCAACAATGACGCGCAACCAAAATGAGCGGTCCAGGTCTGATGCAGCTATGGCTCCAGGTGTTTATCATTCGGGATGCATGCAGCATCTCCGCAGCTGTCAATCTTGCTTGAATTGAGATCGAGCACACAATGGCGCACCGTAACCGGGGAGACATGGTCGACTCTGCGAATGCAGAAGCCTGCTCCAGCTGATCGGCTGTTGTGTGGACGCATATTAGTAAACCGTGGAAATCCTTTCCGTTGCGGAAACACTAAAAAGCAGCGTTTTGATTGAGGATTTCTTATCGTTAGAAAAGTGTAGTTTTCTAATGGCTGTTCGGAGGAACTACTGCAGTTCTTCAGCTTTCAGTTTGAACTGGGATACTCGGCAAACCATCTTCGCCATCACTCGAACGACGAAACCGCCGCCTCTTGGTCCTCAAAAACCTCGAACAGGTTCAATACCCCAATCATCTTCAGCGTCTGCACGGCGAACTTTGATGGATTTAGCAGCTTCAACGCACCCCCCTGTTGCTTGGCTGTCGTTAAGTAGCGAACCAACAGGCCGATGCCACTGGAGTCGATCATGCCAACGTCGGAAACATCGAGCACCCAGCGGTTCGAGCCACCGACCAGCAGGTCTTCCAAAGTGTTGCGCAGGCGGTCTACCCCTGCTCCCAAGGTAATGCGGCCTGTAATCTTCAAGAGCTTTAAGTCACCCAAACTGCGAATATCAATGTCCACGTTGTGTTTTATCCAGGTTCAACATAACGGCGGCTAGCGGATGTTGTTGACTGTCTTTTAACTGTCTGATAAAGTGCCCGCTCAAATTAGAGGAAGCCCGGCGTTTTTGCAACTGGAACTCTCTCCCCGCCCGGCGCGATTCGACGATTCGCCAGGCACCACCATGATACCCCGGGGTTCTGAGCTGGAAATCAACATCGCCGACTTTGCAGCCCGATTGTTGGGGGCAGCGGAAACCGCGCCCCGTGCTCGCCTGACTGGTCAAGCCGTTCTAGACCAGTTTCCCACTAGTACCACCACTGTTTACATTCTCGAAGAAGATGATGAAGGTCCGTTCTGGTCAGTAAAAGCCTCGTTGGGCGAGGGTGCGGAACCCGATCCCACCGTTCCGGCGGAAGCCGGTACACTCGGCGCCGTATTCCGGGATCCGCAAGTTGTCGTCTTTGAAGGCAACACGCTAGTCCGTGAGGACTATGCCCATCTTAATGTCCGCCGGACAGTGAAGAGTCTCGCCTGCCTGCCGCTTCTCCACGGGGAGAAACTGGTAGGTGCCATAGAGGTTCTTAGCTTCGACGAGCCTCTACGCCTTCCGCGACTGAA
>QIAI01000499.1:0-1556 GCA_003224995.1 Acidobacteriota bacterium | reverse complement strand
CCTCCGTTACCCGCCTCACCCAGTTCTATGACATAGAAAAGGTCTTCAGCTCCACGCTCGAGATGGGCGAGTTGTTGCCTATCATTGGCAGCAAGATGCGGGAGATGCTCGAGTGCCAAGCAGTGAATCTTTGGCTTGTCCAGGGCGATGGCAGTATCTGCCTGATGCATCAGTCGGGAGAGGAGCCGACCACGCATCAGAGCATGGTTCAAAAAGGCGGGGAAGGCCTTGCTGGAGACGTTTCCGACAATGGCGAAACGGTCTTGATTGATGATCCAGAGGATGAACGGTTGGTCCGTCGCAACGCCAACGTTGATAACGATCGTGTGGAGTCCATCATGGTTGCTCCCTTGATGGACAAGGAGTCGCTAGTCGGCGTGGTCGAGGCTGTCAACCCGCTCAATAGTGCCGCGTTTGATGAAGATGTTCTCTTCGTCCTCACCAGCCTAAACGAGTCCGCCTCCATCGCGCTTCATAACGCGAGCCTGCTGCTGGCGGAGCGCAAGGTGGAAGTGCTCGAAACGCTGGTTCGGGTGAGCCAGGAAATTACCTCCACCCTCAACCTGGACCGCGTCCTGCAGACCATCGTCAATGCGCCGCAGGCCGTGATCCCTTACGAGCGCGCAGCTATCGCTCTCGAGCAAAACGGGAGGTACAAACTGGCCGCGGTCACCGGGCTGACGCAGGTCGATGCCGATGCCCCCGATATCGCGCCCCTCAATGACATCCTGCGGTGGGCGATGCTGTCGGAAGAAGTCGTACACGTCCGCCAGCACGGCAACGAAATCGAGAACACTCGGGCGGAAACGCGAGCCAAGTTTCACTCCTACTTCGAGACTTCCGGCGTGCGGGGTTTTTACGCCCTCCCGCTGAGCGATGACACCGGCCGCGTGGGCGTGCTCGGCCTTGAAAGTCCTGACCCAGACTTTCTCTCTACGGCTCACGTGGAGATCTTGCAGGTGCTTGCCGGGCAGGCTACCGTCGCATTACGCAATGCGCAGATGTATAAGGAAGTGCCCTTCATTTCCGTGCTGGAGCCTGTACTTGCGGGTAAACGGAAATTCATGGCATTGAAAAAAGAGCGGCGTACCCTCCTCGGGGTAGCTGCTATTGCCCTGGCGATCTTTCTGGCCGCCGTTCCTTGGCCTTTGCGCATCGAGGGAGATGCGGTAGTAGCTCCCATACATTCGGCACGCTTGCAGCCTGAGTTCGAGGGCGTCGTCAGCAAGGTATATGTTCACGAAGGAGACCGGGTATCGCGCGGCCAGGTAGTTGCAGAACTCGCCGACTGGGATGCTCGCACGAAGCTTGCGCAAGCCGAGGCGAAATACCAGACGACGCTCCTGCAAATAAATCGCGCCCTTGCCGCGAACGACGGCAGCGAGGCGGGCATACAGCGAGTCCAGGCCGACTATTGGAAATCGGAAGTGGAGCGAAGCCGGGAAATGCTCGAGCACGCGCGCATGCGTTCGCCCATTGATGGCATCATTGCGACCCCGCAGGTCGAGAATATGGTGGGCCGGCGCCTGGAGTTTGGAGACACTTTCGCCGAAGTG
>QIAI01000498.1 GCA_003224995.1 Acidobacteriota bacterium | reverse complement strand
AGCAGCGAACGGTATCCAGAACGCGAGTAGGTATAGGTCCGCACCGGCCGCCCACGAACCCACTGCGAGTACCAATCGGCGAGCCGCCTGGGGAGCAGCGAGACAAAACGCATGCGGGTGTGCTCTTCTGGGACGCCGGCAAAATATCCCGCACCAAACCGGTTCTCGATGGTGATGAAGATGTGCCCGGTCTCTTTGAGAACGCGAGTCAGTTCTTTCAGAAAATCAATCTGGACCTGGGAAGGCTGGCCGGGGCGGCTTTCCGGGACCCATTCCAGCACTCCGTCTACGATGATCAGGTCGACGGAATGCTCGGGCAGAGGAATGTGCGGGGCATCGCCCGAGCAGAAGACGGTTACGTTCGAAAGATTTTCTTGAAGGGCCCGGATACGAGTGAAGTTGGCGCGCTCCGGAGTGAGGTCGGTAGCATAGACGTGAGAAAAATTGCGGGCCAGACTCAGGGTGTTAGCACCGGAGCCGCACCCGTAGTCGAGCACTATACCGTCTTCGAAATGGTCGAGTAGAAACTTGAAGCCAGCGCGGGCTTCGGAGGCGCTGTAGTTGTAGAAATCCATCTTTCCGGTCGCGTCGGCATGCTCCGTGAGCGCCTTTTTCCAGCCCACCTCGACTGACCGCGCGAGGATGCATCGCATGACATCCTGGGGCACTTCGTGGCCGTAGTAGTAGTCACACTTCCGCGTAAGCAACGGCACGCCATCAGAGATCGGGTACTGACGGCCGCAGTGCGCGCAACCCAAGATTCCCTCAGTGTCTAGCAGCGGGGCTAGACATTCGGGGCAACAGTACATCGACATCCGCTTCGCACCTCACCTCTGTGCTTTTGCGGCTTGTCGGATCGAGGTGGATCGATTCCGACACCACAGACCTAGTGGGCGAACTGTATACCGGGTGGAGCCGCAAGTCTCGCGTTTTTTGCGGACTTTGGCTCTTTTCATATCTTAATAGATAGACAGGGAGTGCCTAGCAAATCTCTCGCTTAGTGTTTGCCAGGGGCCGAGGCGCTCGGATGTGAGTTCGCATCAGATGTGGGCGGATTTTCGGGCGGCGCATGCGGGTCGCGGGATTCTAGATGATAGGGGAGGGCGACCAGTTCAAGCTTGAAATCCGTGACCCCGAGTCAAATTGGATTGATTGGGAGCATTAAAACGAATCAATGCTACGAAGTTGTTGCAAATGTACTAGTGACGGAAGTAATATGAGCTTGGACGTAACCTGTGATTCACGTCTGTTCTCGCTTTAACTGCCCTTTCTTCCAGATTTACGAAGTCGGACCCTACTTTCGCGAATAAAAACGAGACGGCAGCCCGTCTCTGCCCAAAAAATTCGGAGAGATCGATATGGCGTGGTACGCATACTGCCTGACCGAACATCAGGCACTCCCCAATGGTACCCGTGCCCGGCGTCCCTTCCTGTTGGAAGGCATCCAGGGTGTAGGCGGAGCCCCCGTCCTGAGCTATCCCAGCGGAGAATTCGCCGTTGTAGTCAGCGAATATGACCGCGCAACCCACAAAGTGGATGAAAAAACAGTACTGGAGCACGCCCGGGTGGTGAGCGTGTGCTTCCGGAATGGAACCGTTCTTCCGTTCCGCTTTGGGACGATCTTTGACACTGACGATGCCCTGCGCCAGGCGGTACGTTCGAACCGGCGCGCCTTTGGGGTCAGCGTCGAAAGACTGCGCGGCAAGTCCGAAATGCGGCTGAAGCTGGTGGTCCGGGATGGATCGCTGCGCGACGCCATGATCAATGTGGAATTGCCCGACACGGTCGGCCGGGAGTACCTGGCCAAGCTCCGGGAGAAGGCTTCCAAGGAACGCGAGCGCCAGACTAAGGCGCGCGCCCTGTCAGTTCAGGTGCATAAGCTTTTCAACCCGCTGGAAGAGGAAGTCAGCTGCAAGAAGGTCGCCTCCGACGGGATGCTGATCGATATCGCTCACCTGATCGACTCGAAGTCGGTGGAGAAATACCAGAACCGCTACACCATGGCGACCAAGCAGTTGAAGAACTGCGAACTCGTCATCAGCGGTCCGTGGCCGCCCTATCATTTCCTGCCGGGCAAACTTCGGACCGTGGCTGGGAGCAGTTAGAAGGATTTAGCAGTTGGCATTTTGCCTCGGAGAAAACCTGATGACCCGTTCGGTATGACCGGACGGGTTTTTGCTTTTTGGTGGAAAACGGAAGCAGTGGGCTGCAATGAATGTGCAGCAATGTGCAGCTTGGCCCAATGACAGTTTTTGGCTTTGGCCGCCAAATGGACTCGGCGATCCATTTTTAACCTATGTAGCTTTAAGGGCTTACGGTGATGCTGATCACAGGCAGATGTGACAATTTTCTTTGGCTTGGCAAATGCTTAATTATGAAACAACAAAAGAGGCCACACAATCAGCAATGACCTTCATCACAACCCATAGTTCTCGACAACTCCCGAATGGCCGTTCTGAACGAAAGAACGCCACCTTGCAAAGTCTTCCCTGACTTCCCGCCTTTCTGCCTCTTTGAACAGTGGCCCCAGAAATGGGGCCACTTTTTTTGTCGCCAGTTTTCCGTCTCCCTGAAGGGACTCGGGGTTGGGTGCTGTCCCCCGACTTACGTCGGGGCTCGGATTAAAGCTTGCATTCCGCAGGGAATGCTCGCGAAATCTACGCGCCTTTTCAGTCGTCCCTACGGGACGGGTCACGTTTGTCGTACGCTTCCCGCCACTGAAGTGGCGGGCTATTCTCAATGACTTATTCTCAGACGATCTATCAGGTCGGGGGATAGTCTTTGGCGTCGCTACGCGACTCACGGCATGGAGGAATTGCGCAGGCTAGCGCCTGAGTTCGCTCAGAGGATCGCCATGCGACACAAAGGTGGTATAGCGGATGGCATTCCGGGCAAACGTAGTGGTATGGCGATTGGCATTCCCGGCGCAAGCGTAAAAGCTGAAAGCCAGAAACGGGCAACCGATAGCGGCTTCAGGTGAAGCACCCGAGGGATCGCGGCGTTTTCAGGTGTGCAACCGACGGATCGCGGCGCTTTCAGGTGTGCAACCGACGGATAGCGGCGTTTTCACGTGACGCGCCTGCTGGGTTTCTTGTATCCTCCGTCCATCCAAAAGCACGTCCCTTGGAGGAGACCATGAGGGACATCTACCAGCTACTGCGCGAGAAGGAACTCGAGATTACACAGGTTCGACGGGAGATTGAGGCGTTGCGTTCGATCATCCCGCTGCTGACCGACGACGACGAAATCCTGTCCGAGAATCCGCTGCACTCTCCTTTACGGGCAATCAGCCGCGATTAGGGACAAGGTCCGCAAGCGTCCGGCGCCAATCCGGATTCGCTGCAGACCACATTTGTCCCTGTAGTACACTGGCGCTCGCTCGCGCTTCCCGCAGCTTTCCCCATCGAATTTCCGGAAGCCAGGTCTGGCACAGCGATCCTGATTGTGCCCAAAGGGAGATGTGCCGGTGCTCGAGATGGAGTTGAAGCAATTTTGGTTATGGGCGGCGTGTTGACGACGAGTCTGGGGGCGCAGACCGCGTCTCCTGCAAAGCGCGACGACAGCAACGAGGTCCAAGTCCCCCTCCCTGCCGAGTTGCGAGCGCAACTGATTAGCCTGCGGGATGCAGCCCTGGCCGATGATTACGCTTTCCACCAGGCAGAGCACCTGACCGAGAACATCGGGCCGCGTCCGAGCGGGTCGGCGCAAGCGAAACAGGCTTCCGAATACGTCGCCGATCAATTGCGCCATTTGGGGCTGGAGGTCCGGCTCGAAGAATTGAAAGTTCCGCACTGGGTGCGTGGGCAGGAAAGCGCAGAGCTGGTCGAGTACCCCGGGCAAGTGCCGGAAGTCAGCCAAAAGATCGTGGTCACGGCGTTAGGCGGCAGCACGGCCACGCCGGCGGAGGGAGTGACCGCGGAAGTGGTGGTGGTCCGCAATTTTGCAGAACTCAACGAGTTGGGACGGAGCCGGGTCATGGGGAAGATCGTGCTGTTCGATTTTCCCTTTGATACCCGCAAGGCCGCAG
>QIAI01000497.1:2559-3724 GCA_003224995.1 Acidobacteriota bacterium | reverse complement strand
CCTCCGACTCGTGGATTTCTTTTTCCAGTTTGTCCAGGAGTTCGTCACGCGTGCCGCCCTTTAACTCGCGCTGTAACTGCTCCAGGGCTAACGCGACCACGTGGTAATGATGTGCGCCCGCGAAGCGGGGATCGCGTGTGAGATCCAGCCACACCTTGTGCATCAGGTTGACGTCCTGCGGCCGCATGCGCGGAGCATGCGGACCCAGCAGGTATTCGTGCGCGGTGCTATCCGGTTCATATACCACCAGGGTCAATCGCGGCCGCGGTTCGGGCAAACGTTCCCAGGCGTCGCCGGTCAATTTCCCTTGCTCGTCGGCGGTGAGCTTGTTGGAACGTCCGCAAACGATGCGGCTGGAGGCCAGGCGCTGCGCCGTCACCATGATGGCTTCAAACACATCCGTGCCCGGCACCACCAGCAACGAGACCGGCTTGCCCTCTTTTTCGGCGACGGCCACGACGGCCGTAAACAACTCCTGTTCGTAGTGATCAAAAATCTGGCTCGCATCAAAAACCGTGCTTCCGCTGAATGAATGTTCGCGGTGATACAGGCGCGCGCTCATCACGACGACGTCTTGCTTGGCGGTATCGGTGTTTCGGAGAACGGTCCGCAAGTAATGCAGGTTGCGCGGATCGCGGACCGCCACCAGGATATTTCCTGGGCGCACGCCCATCGCGCCACTACCCAGTTCCTGGTTGCCGTAAACGCGGAACTGCTCCAGTCCCTCCGGCCGACCCTTGCGCGCCCTTGCGGCGTGCCGCTCAGAATAGGTGAACACAAAAAAGAACACCGCGCTGAAGGTGACTCCGGCGATCGTGGCCTCGTACTTGGTGAAGAAATTCACGATGGCGGTCATGAACAGCACCATCGAAATCGCCACCAGTCCTAACGGAATTTCCTTGCCAAAGAGCGTCAGGTTTCCCGGCACCTTCCACTCGCGCCTGACCGGCTCCTTGTAGCGGAGCACCAGGACGGCGAGCGACATCAAGGAGAAGCTCCAGATGACGCCGAAAGCGTACAGTCCGGCCAGCAGGAACACATTGCCCCAGGTCGCAATAATCGTGAGCAACTGCATCGCGACGATCAGGTTCACGATGCGGTAGGTAGTTCCGTAGTGGTGATGGGGCTTCTGCAGGGCAGGCGTAAGCACGCCATCTTCCGCAAG
>QIAI01000497.1:0-2457 GCA_003224995.1 Acidobacteriota bacterium | reverse complement strand
TATTCCGGCCGCACGTGATCCGGAATAATCATGACGGCGAAGAACGAGACCAGTGAAGTGAATAGCAGGCTGTAAATAAAAATCACCAGCCCGGTCTTTTCCAGGTTCTTGAGCTTGGGGTGTTCGATCTCGCGATTGACCTGAGCCAGAGTTTCCTCACCGCTCATGGCCAGTACGGAGTGTCCGAAGCCCACGAAGAAGATGATCAGGGTGAGTTTACTGAGCCAGGGAACATGAACCAGCCAGCCCAGCGACTCGCGATTGAGCGGAATCACTCCCGGGTGGAGCGGGTTGGGGGGCCAATGAACTCCGATCTTAAACACCGTGATCGAGCACCAGATGATCAACAGGACGACCATGACGGTCGTGATGATCATGATCTGTACCGCTTTCTGGCTGGATTCGTGAATGCCCTGGATGTTCTTCCACCAGAAATAGAGTGCAACCACCACACCGAACAGGGCAGCAAAAGTGTTATCGGGAAAATGGGGCAGGGGATGACCGAAGTGGGCCGACGTCGTTTCTATGAATCCCGCGAGGTATTGTCCCGCCGAGACGGCGCTGATGGGTCCGGTCAGAACGTAATCGAACAACAGTGCCGACACGGAAAACTTGGCTAGCGTACCGCCCATGGCTTCCTTGACCACGCGATACACCCCGCCGCGCACGAACATGGCGCTTGACTCGATGTAAAGCGCGCGTACGGCGTAGCTGAACAGCATGACCGCGAGGATGAACCAGGGAGCGCTTTTGCCGATGACCTTCTCGGCATCACCGCCGGCGTAGTAGGCCGAAGAGGCCAAGTCCGACAGAACGATCGCCGCCGCCCGCCAGAAGGAGATGAAGGTCAGCATCACCGTGGTGGCAACGAAGACCTTTACAGCGGGTCGCTTAAGACTTTCTGAGGAAGTGGACATTAAAAAGCCGGGCCCAAACAGAAGGCCTAGGAAACCTAACGAAGATAGCATATGGTGCGGGATCGGCACACTACGGGTGGAGATCGAGAGAGGAAGGTAAGGATCACTTAAGCTACTGAAAAGATTCGGCGACTGAATTCATTCGATTCACATACGTCGGGCCGGCACTGCGTCTACGAAGTGGGGCTCCTCAACAGCGCAGCTGGGACGAGGACTTAAGAGGGAGAGACGCCCTCCCGCCAGAGGCACCGGCGCTGTTGAGATTTTTTTGGCGTTGAACGGGAACGCTGGTGGCTTATTTGGCGTGGACGGCGCTCTTCGCAAGGGCTAGCGCTTCGCGGGCGCGAGATGGGTCTTGGTGACGCGCTCATGCCAACAAAGCCCGTCCTCATCCAGGAAATGCCAGGCGTATCCCATGCCCAGCGATATTCCCGACAGCATGCTGGCCAGAACACGCCACCGGCGAAGCCGACGGTTCACGGGCTTGCCGTCGAAACGTTCCAAGCGCAACTTCAGCGCGCGCAAACCTGGAGTTGTCGCCGAATACACGATCAGGAAATACTGGTAAGCAGCCCAGAGCACACCCAGCAATCCGGCTCCGAATACGGCCGACTGCACGATGCCCGGTTTGGCACCGCTGACTTTATAAACGACTCCTGAGAAAACCACGGCTGCGGTTAGTACGATGCAGGCGTCGATCGCGACGGCTAGCAGCCGGTCCTCGACAATCGCAGTCTGCAAAGGCATGTCGATGCCGGCGCGCCGCTCCGGTTCCGGCCGCTTGGTCTCCTCGATGGTTAGGCCACCAAGGGCGGGCGGGGGCGGCACGATTTCAGGTGCTTCCAGAATGCGGGGACGATCGAGTATAGACTCAGCCAGATCATGAAGATGGGCCTGGGGCGCGTACATGGTGCGGGGGAATTCGATGATCTTGGCGGCGACCTCGTGCACCCTCCGGCGTGGAATTGCTGGGATCGGCTCGCTGGTAGGATGCTCAGCCGCGAGTATCGGAGTTGACGCCACGGGATCAACGTACTCTCTTGCTACGGCCTGTCGCACCGCCGATTGGACGGGAGCCGGCTGCGTGGATTGTGAAGTTAGGGGGACGTCGCGCGAGGGTGCGGACCACTTCGCCTCGGGCGCCTCAAACTTCAGGCGAAGCGAGGGATATCGCGGCGCACGTGGGCGTCGCCGGGCGTGATAGCGATGCAGGCGCTCAGAAACTTCCTGGCGCCAGGAGGAACTGTCCTGAGCCAGGAGATCGGGTTGCAGCTGGGTTTCGGGCGAGCCCGGGGACTCGGAGGAGGCTGCCCTGTCGCCGCTGGCGGAGTTCCCTGTTGCATCCGGACCCGCCTGTCCTAAGACGCTGGGCTCCCGGCCTTCATCTTCTACTTGGTCATTGCACTCCACGACAAATTTCGGTCGCGAAGAACTCGCTGTTCCGTCCATGTTGTCCGCAAAGTCCCGTGCGCTTCCCAGCAGGATGTGCGATTGCTGCCTGGATGGAGTTGAGACGGATGGTTCCGAATGCAACTTCAGC
>QIAI01000496.1 GCA_003224995.1 Acidobacteriota bacterium | reverse complement strand
TTGAAATCAGGTCCGCGCTTCAGCGCCTTTTTGGGTTCTCCTGCCCTAACCCGGGCCGTTTTCACGGTATAATGCCATCAACTTATGCCCGCTGAGACCACTGGAAACAAAGCTGTGGGGATGGTTCCGGATGAGTTGAAATTTGAGCCCAAGTCCACTGGGCTCACCACTCCACGTAAGAAGAAACCCAAAGAACTGGCGGTCATCACCGAGTGCTGCACGGGATGTGCCGGGTCGCCCGCGTGCGTCGAGTATTGTCCTGTAGCGGACTGCATGTTCTGGGTGCCGGATGAGGACCATCCGCCGTTTGGGCGCATTCAGATCGATCCCATCCTATGCATTGGCTGCAAGAAATGCATCAGCAAGGGGCCGGACGGGTGTTTTTTGGATGGCTGTCCGTGGGACGCCATCGTCATGGTCGATACCGCGGAAGTGGAGAAGGAAGTGGGAGTGATGGGGATTTAGAAAACGGCCGTCGGACGTCGGTCGTCGGCTTTGGACGCGCGCTTCGGCGCGCGTTTTGTTTTTGCAAGCGAAATCCAAAAGCGAACCGCGAAGAACGCTAAGAACTCGCGAAGGGCGCGAAGAAAAGTCTTTCCCACAAAGGACACTAAGGGCACGAAGGAGGTTCATCTCGTCTCCCGGTCTGCGGAATCAGTGTGCCGGGTTGGCGCGCTCGCGGATGGCTTTTTCTGTGAGCAGGGCTTGCTCACGTAGTTGTGTAGGAATCTCGGGGAGTTCGCGTTCGTAGGGGGTAACGGCCGCAAGGTCTTCAGGCTGGCCGATGAGGTAAAGAGCGCGTAGAGCTTCCCACGCCTGATCCACCGCTGGGTCGATGGTCGCCAGTTCCGCTCCGGATTGGACGTTTTGACCTGTTTGTGCGAATACCGAGCGGATGCGCCCGGAGATGGGCGAGCGAACTTCCGAGGTCTGCTGCTCGTTCTGGATTTTTGCGATCAGGCCGCCCTGGCGTATCGCGGTACCGGGGCGATCGGCGTCGATGACGCGGCCGCTGATGGGCGCAGACACTGTTTTCGATTGCAGGAGTTCGATAATTTGCGGACGGCCGCTCGCATCTCCGTAGCGCACCAGCGCTAGCGCCGCGTTGCCGCGAACCAGCGGAGACGCGTCCCTCAGCATTTTCAGCAAGGCTTCGTGAAAACCGGGAGCCGTGGTGTCCTGGCCCAACACCCACGCATCGGTGTTGCGCACTTCCTCGACAGGGTGAGTCGAGAGGCGGACGAGGTCGGGGTACCACTGCGCGATCGCTTTGTCATGACGGGAAATTCGTTCGCTCATCTGGACGAGCGCCTGCTGGATGTGACGAGGATGATGGTCGTCACGGAGATATTCTGCGACCTGCTTGTCAGAAAGCGTCCGGCCAAACCAGGTGTTCCACCAGAACATCAGCGGCATGAAAGCGATGAACCAGGCCGTGACAAAAAACAGGACGCGATGGCGCGTGGACATGCCGGGCCGCTTGGCATGCAATTCCGCGGTCGGGCTTGTTTCAGTTGGAGCAGCTTGGGTCATGGATGGACTCGTTGGTCCCTTCAGGGCGGGCTAAAGGCAGTCTTGGTCGCTCGCGAACGTCGGCAGGCACTGCTTGAAACTATACCTCAATCGACCACGTCGGCGTCGAGGACGCGGTCTTGTTCGAGGTAATGCGAGACGGCGTACTGCGCGAGCAAGGGAGTCTGCAGGGTGATTTCGGCTCCGATCCATTCGCCTTTGGCGTGCGGTTCGGTGGGCGGATGTTTCTCAGGACCGCTGGAGCCGAATTGCGGGCCGAAGGCGGCTTTCTGGATGGGGTCGAATTGCTGGAGGGTTCGCCAGGCTTGGTCCCCGATGGTTCCAGAGACGTCAATGCGGAGTCGTACAGTGGACATGGAGAGTATTTTAATCGTTGAAAGTCGTTTTGCGATTTGGGGTAGTTGCAATTATCTGGGTCGGGCAAAAAGCTTGTAACCGCGAAGAACGCCCGCGAAGGACGCGAAGAACACCACGAACAACACAAAGAAACACCACGAAATGCGCGAAGGCGCGGGAAGTATGCGAAGAGTGGGGAAAAATGCAAAACGTTGAACCCGGGACATCCTTCGCGGTCTTCGCGATTACTTCGCCACCTTCGTGGTTCAAAGCTTTCGTCAAAAGCATCCGGCCGGTAGTTGTTCACCGAAGAACCGGGAAGATGCGAAGACCCGGGACGACGCGAAGAGCGGGGGAAAATGCAAATGTTGAACCTGGGACATCCTTCGCGGTCTTCGCGA
>QIAI01000495.1 GCA_003224995.1 Acidobacteriota bacterium | reverse complement strand
TCAATCTGGCCAAGGTTTGTGAGCGCTACGGCGGCGGAGGCCATGCCCGGGTCGGCGCCATCTCTTTCGGCGTCACCGAGGAGGAAGCTGCCCGAAAGGCCGCCCGCGAAATCGTGGAAGAGCTTCGCGCGACGGTGCGCGGCGAGGCAACCTAGCACCCGGCGAGGTAGCGCTGGCGTCTCACCGGCTGTCGTGAGGGCATCTTGCCCTCACCGGGTGGCAGCGTCGGAGGGCAGGAATAACGCGGGAACGGCGACGCTCCGAGAGGCATCTGGCGAGCTCATTGAGTACTCCCCCAATCCCGGAGACGGCAATCCTCCGTGCCGAGCATCTCGGCCGAACCCTCCATGACAAGATCCTCATTGAAGATGCAAACTTCCAATTGAAAAAGGGGGAAGTATTGGCGATCGCCGGGCCCAGCGGCTCGGGCAAGACTTCGCTGCTGCGGCTGCTCAACCGCCTCGACGAGCCTTCGTCGGGAACTGTATTTGTCGAAGGGACCGACTATCGCAACCTCGAGCCGCGAGAACTGCGCCGCAAACTCGGCGTGGTCACGCAGCGGCCGTATCTGTTTCCGGGAACGGTGTCGGAGAATCTCCAATTCGGGCCAGTCCAGCGCGGTCAAACCCTACCGCCGTCGACTATCGAGGAGTTGCTGAAACAGGTCGGTCTTAGAGACTATGCTGAACGCAACGTCGCCAACCTCTCTGGAGGCGAAGCCCAGCGCGTTTCGGTAGCTCGCACCCTGGCCAATTCTCCCCTGATCCTTCTGCTCGACGAACCCACCTCGGCTTTGGACGAAACCGCCAAACTCGAAGTCGAATCCTCCATCCAGAGAGTTGTCCGCGATCACGGTCTGACTTGCGTGATGGTCACGCACGATTTGGCCCAGGCGTCCAGGTTGGCCGAAAGGGCGTTGTTGCTCAAGTCCGGACGCATTGTGCGCGATGGTTTAGTAAGCGAGGTGCTGCATGCTTAGACTGTTCTTCCACACGCAACTACAATTGGGATTTGCCCAGGCCGCCGTGGCCGCGCTGTCAGCACTAGCGGTCGTATTGCTGGCGCGGGGTCGAGAGATTCATCTGGAACGTGAAACCTCAATCGCGATGGTGCGGGGATTGATTCAAATCATCGCGGTCGGCTCCATTTTGGTTGTTTTGTTGCGAGGTCCCCGGTGGTCCAGCGCATTTTTGCTGGTCGGGATGATTGTGGCCGCCGGCGCAACCTCCGCGCGGCGCGCCAAGGGCATGCCCGACGCGTTTCGTGTTTCCGCCTGGTCCATCGCCCTCGGGGCCGGTTCGGTGATTGCCCTGATGACCTCGCTCGGTGTGATTGATACTGCGATCACGTCGCTGGTTCCAGTGGGGAGCATGTTGATTGCGAATGCCATGAACACTAACGGTCTGGCGCTAAACCGCTTCCGCTCCGACGTCCTGGCTCACGTCGGTGAAATCGAAACTGCGCTGGCGCTAGGGGCGGAAACCCGAAGTAGCGTTTCACCCTACGTGCAGGCGTCTTTTGAAGCTAGCTTGATTCCTGCGATCGACTCGATTCGCTCTCTTGGCATCGTGTGGATTCCTGGCCTCATGGCCGGAATGCTGCTCTCCGGGGCAAAACCGGTATACGCGGCAATCTACCAGTTTGTCGTGTTGGCGATGATTTTCACTGCTTCCGGCTTGACTGCGCTTGCCAGCACCGTACTCATTCGCGGTAGAGTGTTCTCGCCGGCGGAGCAACTTTTGTTGCAGCCAGGAAGGTAGTGGCGTCCTCAGAATGGAACATCTAACCACCGCGCTCGTGGAGCACGCCAAAGCGGCGGAGCTGCATCGCCGGCGGGCGGCGCTTCGGGCCGTGGCATCGCTGGAACTGGCGAAGGGTTTAGTGGTGCTGTTGCTCGGCTTTGGCGCGGTTTCGCTAGTTCACAAGGATGCCTGGGACGTCGCTGAGACCCTGCTGCATTTCCTTCACGTCAATCCCGACCATCACCACTACGCGCAAGTGTTCCTAAATTTAGCCGACAATGTTACCGACGCGAAATTGTGGGCCATGGCAGCCGGAGCGGCAGCCTACTCAATCGTCCGTTTCGTCGAGGCCTACGGTCTCTGGCGCGAACGACCCTGGGCGGAATGGTTCGCGCTGATCTCGGGAACTCTGTATGTGCCTTTTGAGGCCTATGAGTTGGTGCGGCGGGTAACTGCGGTTCACCTGGCGGTGTTGCTCATCAATCTGGGAATCGTGTTCTACATGCTCTACCTGAGACTGACAGCCCGGAAAGAAGCGGAGACAACTGCCTAGCCAGCTTGCAAAAAAAGTCCCTCTTCGGCTAAATCGGGAAGGGCACGACCTCGGTCGTGCCGATAACCCTGACCGTATCGCGCTTCAGCGCCTGAGGTTCGCTGTTCGACCCTCAGGCTGGTTTTTCTGCAGACTATTTACTCGTGCCGACAGCAGTGAAAACGAGGACCGACTTTAGCTGCTGCGATTTGTTGTTTGATCCCGCAGCAAAACTGGCGGGCGACAAGTGTTCGAGAGGGAACATGAAGGATTTCCCAGGGAAACGACGGGCAACCTCCGCGACCATCGGAT
>QIAI01000494.1 GCA_003224995.1 Acidobacteriota bacterium | reverse complement strand
CCATCGATTCGGAATATTTATAGCCGAGCTTGAAGATGTGTCCGATTTCCACCGCCGGATCAATCCGCAAAGGCCCTCCGCAATTCGGGCAGGCCTCTCCCGCTACAACGCTGCGTAGATCTGCGTAGGCAGTCGGATGGAAGTTCACCTCGGGTGTCACGTTCTTTACGTGGTAGTCCTCCCGGTTCGCGCCCGAGATCAGGTTCTTGCGGCCCTTGAGGGCGTCGTCCACGATCAAAATCGGCTTGTCGCCATCGTTGAGGCTCTTGGCCCAATCAATTCCAATGGGTCCGAGAAATCCCGCCGGCGAATGAAACAACCCGACAATCTCTTCTTCCTGCATGGGACGAGTCTCGCGCCCGCCGACTGCGCTCGAAAGTTTCGCCTCGTTCATCTGGTGGTCGCCGCGCATTAACAGAATGACGGGACGCAGTGTCGTCTTTCTGGATTTGGCGTCGACTTCATTCGCCATCAGCGCCAGTGTCTTGATCTTGTTCTTCGGCGACACGCCCAGGAAGCGCGCAACATCCTCGATCGTTTTCATCCCCGGGGTGTGAACCGGCAGCGGCTGGCCGTCGCCTTCGGTTTTCAAGTCTTCCACCGCTTCCAGTTTCGAAGTCGCCTTCTCCATGTTCGCCGCGTAGTTGCACTTCTCGCAGCTGACAATCAGGTCCTCTCCCGCCGGCGTGCGCACCATGAATTCGTGCGACAGCGATCCGCCCATGGCGCCCGAATGCGCTTCCACCACCATGTACTTCAATCCGCAACGATCGAAAATCCGGCAGTAGACGTCGTAATGCTTTTTGTAGGAAACGTCCAGCCCGGCCGCGTCGATGTCGAACGAATACGAGTCCTTCATGATGAACTGCCGCACCCGCAGCAGCCCCGACCTCGGCCGCGGCTCGTCGCGAAACTTGGTCTGAATCTGGTACCAGATCTGCGGTAATTGCTTGTAGCTGCGCAGTTCCTTGCGCGCGATGTCAGTCATCACTTCCTCGTGCGTCATGCCCAGCGCCAGCTCCGCGCCTTTGCGGTCCTTCAGGCGAAACATATTGTCGCCCATCACGGACCAGCGCCCGCTTTCCTCCCATAGTTCGCGCGGGTGAATGGCGGGGAGAAAGAATTCCTGCCCAATCGTGTCCATTTCCTGGCGCACGATGTTCATGATCTTGTTGAACGAGCGCTGCCCCATGAATAGATAGGAGTAAATTCCGGCCGCAAGCTGCCGGATGTAGCCGGCGCGAACCAGGAATTTGTGGCTGGCAACCTGAGCGTCAGCCGGAGCTTCGCGCAGCGTAGGGATGAAGAGTTCGGACCAACGATGCATAAGTGACAAAATCCTGTGAGTCTGGAATTGGTTATTGTAGCAGTCAACGAATGCTCGCTCGCGGATCCTCCCCGCTCGAATCCCCACACGCAGAATCCCGCCCTCAAATCCCGCCCTCAAATCCCGCCCTCAAATCCCGCCCTCAAATCCCGCCCTCAAATCCCGCCCTCAAATCCCGCCCTCAAATCCCGCCCTCAAATCCCGCCCTCAAATCCCATCCGCAAGTCCTCTCTGTTTTGTTTGGTCATCCGCTTGAAAGGCATCAAGCTTGGCCGAGCTGCCACTCGGGAAGGGCGCGACGTTCAGTCGTGCCGCAAGGCGGTGAAGAGAACCAGGCTTTAGCCGCTAAGGGCCGCTCGCTCAGAAACAAAAATGTTTCTTTAACAAATTTATCGAGGCCCGGTGGAATATTTTACGAATGCTGCAGCAATTGAGCGGGGAGGGTTTTCTTTTATGAGACGAAAATGGTTTCTGGTTTCCACCCACTTGACAATTGCTTGGTTCTGACGTGCCGTTTGCGGGGCAAAGCGCGGAAAATAACGGAACCGTTGAGGACGCGTTTAAGACTTATGTGCAGGCCTGGAAAGAGAAGAACATCGCCACTCTCCAGCGCGTCATCGCCGATGACTATATGGCGGTCAATTCAGAGGGTAAGGTCAGCAACAAGGACAATGAACTGATCACCGCCAAGAATGTTGCGATTTGGAAGAAAATGTCAGTCGATGAGATCCACACTCATATCGTGGACAACGCCGCCGTAGCCTCCGGGTTCATTTCGGCCGAGGGCCAGAGCCCTGACGGGCACCCATTCAATGCGAAGGTGCGGTTTCTTGCGGTGCTGGTGAAGCACGGAGCCCAATGGCAATTGTTGGCCACGGAATCGGCACAAGCCCGTACCCACTCTTAAAGTTTTGAGTTTGCCGCGCGACGAGGAACTGCTGCGAGCGATCTGATCGGGATTTACTTTGTTAATTCGCCCAGAATCTGTTTGCCCAGCTTTTGCGTCTCGCCGAAAAACTTCTGGTACTCGGTGAACAGCCGATTGAGTTCCAGCGACTCCTCGGGCTTGAGGCGCTTGCGCAGCATCATGTCGCGCAGGTGGACGGGATTGGGCAAGGTGGCTTCTTCGCGGAGTTCTTCGAGTGCGGTCGCCGGGTCGTAGTGATACATAGTT
>QIAI01000493.1 GCA_003224995.1 Acidobacteriota bacterium | reverse complement strand
TCTGGAAAATAGGACCCAACCACGGCCACGTCCGCATCCTGCAACTCCTTCCGCACTCGTGCCTTTATGGCGTCCCAGGATTCGAAGACTTCAAGCGTGCAGAAAGGAGGTTCGGGAAGGTCGCGGTTCGACGCATACCATTCAGCATTTCGCTCAAAAAAAATGATGCGATGTCCTCGTTCATGAAGCGCCCTGATCAACGCACGATACGTAGTCGCATGCCCGTTCCCCCAGGCTGAGCTGATCGATAACCCGAAAAACAAGATCTTCACGAGGCGTTTTCTCCCGATTTAGATTCGAGAGCATCTTGCTTTGCCACCATGCTCGGCGAAAGAATACTGCCCGCTGCCATATCCACGAAGAGTCGATCTACCTCTACCGCTCGGGACGCGTAGCTGTGATCGTGCAAAGCCCGCCTTTTCATCGCGGACCCTATTTCCTGTGCCCTACGATTATCGACACGCCGCAAGTGATTCACCACATCTTGTGCCGAACTGGCAGTCAGGATTTCGGCACCGGGTGTAAAGAACTGGTCGACTCCATTCCAGAGATCCGTAATCACGCAGGCCCCTGCTCCCGCTGCCTCAAATATCCGCGTGGGTGGCGAAAAGCCGGTTTGCGCCATCGAATCGCGATTCACATTCAGCACCATTCTGGCCGAGCAGTTCACAAGATTGTGCATCTCGCTCGATACATGCCCGATCCACCGTACATTGTTCGGCAGATCCTTCCCTCCCCAACCTTCACCGCCAAGCACAAACGAAAGTTCCGGTGCCAACAATGCTGCTTTCAGGAAATATTCCTCTACACGCCTTTCGCGGTCCGGCAATCGATGCCCGACAAAAAGCAGATCGCATCCGAAGTTTTCGTCTTCCGGAACCGCATAGTGCGTATCAGGATCAAGGCCGTTATATACCGCACGACAATTCCGCGCGCCCAGCCTCCGATACTGCTCCAGTACAGGATCGCCACCCCCATAAGTCAAAATCGCATCGTAGGCAGGAATCAATGCATGAAATGGATCATTCGGATCGGCATTCAACCGCGCCAGCGTGGCCGGCGCGTCCACATCCCAGAACACCACCCGCGTGCACGGCGATTGGCAACGCAGAACTTGGTGTTCCAGCAAAGCATCTTCCGCTCCCACTCCACTATGCTTGATGACGACGTCGCACCTCTCCCCTTCACGCAACAGCTCTGGAATTTCTCGCGGCGTCTCATAAACCCTCCCCCTCGCATAGTCGGGATTCGGCGCGTCTTGCCGCGATTGCCGGTCGTAGATGTCCGGCTCCGCAAATGTAATCTCGTGCCCCAAACGATGAAGATTCTTGTAGATACCCCGGTAATACGTAGCAGCGCCGTTCCAGTAGGTGGACGTTAAACTCGAGCCAAACACAAAGATCTTCATTGTTTGAGTTCCTCGACAATCCCTAAGAGCTGCTCTGCACGGTGTTCACAGGTATGGCGGTTTCGAATAGTAGCAAGTCCCTGCGCGGCCAGTTGATTTCGCGCCTGCGCATCTCTCATCAGAGACGCGATCGTTGCTCGCATTGCCTCCCCATTCCTGGCGATCAAATAGTCCTGCTCTGCCCGGAACAATCCCTCCGTGTCAGACCACGGAGCGCAAACCAGCGGAATTCCGCAGGCTAACGTCTCAAACACGCGGATCGTCGGAACGCCGCTCAAGCCGTTGCTGTAAAAACGCCGCGGGATATGCAAACTAAGCATGCTCTCGCTATAGGCCCGTGCGGCCGACAGATTCGGCAGGTATCCGCCGTAACGGATGTTCGCCGCCCTAAGTCGTTCGCGTGCATGCTCTGGATAACGCACTCCATAAACCGTTGCTCGACATTGCAGCGCGCTTACCGGCTGAAAGACAAATTCATCCAGTTCCCGGGTTCGCTCATCGTCACCCCAGTTGCCGACCCATACCACATCATCGACCGTCGCAGCATTCATGACAGAAAAGTGCGCGACATCCGCGGCTTCATGAAACGTCCATACCCGTCGTATCCCGAACGCATCCCGATAAATTCGCTGCAGCGTATCTCCGAAAGCAAGCACGCCGTCGAATTGCGCCAGCTCGATCTCCATAATTTGCTTGGGATTCGTGTAAGCCCGATGATGCGTGTCGTGAAACAGTGCACAAAAACCCAAAGTTTTCTTCAACCCCAGGATGTAGTTCACCACCCGCGGTGCATTCCATTCATGCACCAGGACTATATCCACATCGTGCAACTCTTCCAGCAACGGCGCAAGCCCTTGCTCCGAATAGGTTCTGATATCGAGTTCCGGAAAGGTTTTTTCGAACTCCACAATCGCTGACTTCCCACGCTCCCCCTCGGCGCGTAAATTGCGAAGTGACCAGGAATCTTCCGGCTCGTAGCATCGCACCTCGTGCCCGCGTCTCACCAACGCGCTCGCCAGCCCGCGAAGAAAATGAGCATTGCCGTGGTTCCAGTCCGACCGCCATGAATGAGCAAAGATGCAAATCCTCAATCTCTGGCTCATACCGATGCTCCCCGGGCAATCAGTTGCTGATACAGTTCCACGTACTCGTCCACCATGCGGGCCGCATCAAAACATTCCCGCGCGCGCTGATAAGCACGCTCTCC
>QIAI01000492.1 GCA_003224995.1 Acidobacteriota bacterium | reverse complement strand
GGTCGTTGGCAAAATCGAACTGCCAGTCTCGTGGTTGGGACTGGCGGTTTCCTTTTGCAGCCGATGTCATCGTCTCAAAAAGTTGGTGTAATCCTGGCTCGAAATTCTTCTGAAAAATTCTTTAGAGTAGTGGCGGCCGAGGGGGACACAGGGTCCCTCGACTGCGTTCGGCTGGCGCCTCACTTCGCTCGGGATGACAAGGTTGAGGGATGACGACGGCTGGGAATGATTAGGCTGGGGGATGACAAGGCTCGGGATGACGAGGCTGGGGATGGAACTGCAGTGCGTTGGACCACGTCAAAGATGGTTGGTGTGATCCTGGTTCGAAATCCTTCTGAAAAAATTCTTTAGGGTCATGGCGGCCGTGGGGAACGCAGGGTCCCTCGACTGCGTTCGGCTGGCGCCTCACTTCGCTCGGGATGACAAGGGGGGAAACCTGAGACCTGAAACCTGAGACCTGAAACCTGAAACCTGAGACCTGAGACCTGAGACCTACTGAGAGTTGAGACCTAACTCGAGTCTTGAACGGTTACACTAGGAGAACGATGCGGGTGCAGGTTTTATTTTTTGGGGTTTTGAGGGATCTGGTGGGGCGGGCGAGCGAGACGCTGGAACTCGACGAAGATGCCACGGTTGCCGATGTGCTCGAGCACTACCAGTCTCGCATTCCAAAAATCAGGGAAATGTTGCCGTCGCTGGCGCTGTCAGTGAACCAGCATTACTCGGGGCCGGGAGCGGTTCTTGGAAATGGCGACGAAGTGGCCCTTCTGCCACCGGTCAGCGGGGGCGCCTGCCGATGATGCGTGCGACCATAGTTCGCGAGCCCATCGATACCCAGCCGGTTCTGGCCAGGATCAAGCAGCCGGAAGACGGGGCGGCGATCGTGTTTGAGGGAGTGGTTCGGAATAACGCTCGCGGGCGACAGACCCTTTACCTGGATTATGAAGCTTACGAGCCGATGGCGCTCCAACAAATGGCGCAGCTGGCGGCGCAGGCGCTGGAACAATACAAGGTTCGGGATGTAGCCATCGTGCATCGGCTGGGACGGCTGGAGATTGGCGAGACCAGCGTGCTGATCGTGGTCGCGTCGGCGCACCGGGGAGCAGGCTACGATGCTAGCCGCTGGCTGATCGATACCCTGAAGCGCACGGTTCCTATCTGGAAGAAGGAATACTTCGTGGACGGGGCGGTCTGGGCGGACGGAGAGCCTTTTCCGGAAGAGATCACGCGGGCGCAAGGCAGCCCCAGCCCACGAGTTGCATCTAAATGATGCGACCAGCAATGATCAAGCCCGCTCCGCTTTGCCTCCTGTTTATGGTTTTTGCCGCCGCCTTCTGCGTCGCGCAGGAGGAACCTTCGACTACGTTGAAAATCAATGTGCGCCTGGTGAACGTCTTTGTGACGGTTACTGACCAGCATGGCGCGCCTATCGGACACTTGACCAAGGACAATTTCAAGCTCAGCGAGGACGGGATCGAGCAGAAGATTTCTGTGTTCGATCGAGAATCGGCGTTGCCGCTGTCCATCATTCTGGCGGTGGATACCAGTCTGAGCACGAAGAAAGATTTGCCGTTGGAATTGGCATCGGCGCGAAGGTTTGCGCATACCATTCTTCGTCCCATCGATGGACTGTCGGTGTATGAGTTCAGCGAGATCGTGAACGAGGTGACGCCTTTTACGCCCGACTTGAAAATTATCGATCATGGCATCGAGCGCATCCGCGTGGGTTCGGCGACCGCGCTTTACGACGCGCTATTTCTCGGATCACGCGCCCTCTCCAAGCGGCAGGGAAGAAAAGTCATGGTGGTGATCACTGATGGCGGCGATACCGTGAGCAAAGTGGATTACCGCGATGCGGTGCGCGCGGCGCAGGAAGCGGAAGCCATTGTGTACAGCCTGATCGTGGTGCCGATCGAAGCCAGCGCGGGGCGCGATACGGGCGGGGAACATGCCCTCATCCAGCTCTCCGAGGATACCGGGGGAAAGTATTTTTACGCCAGCTCGCTGGCCCAACTGGACAGCGCTTTTCACCAGATCAGCGATGAGTTGCGCACGCAGTATCTGCTCGCGTATTACCCTTCCCGCAGGTTTTCGAACTCGGAGTTCCGGCGATTGCAGGTGAGCGTGAACGGGATTCAAGAGCGCTCCGATTACAAAGTGCGGCACCGCACGGGATATTACAGTTCCCAGTCGGACTTCTGAGAAATCCTACGTTGCTGGTTCGCGAACCTTTTTTACGACGGAGACACAGAGGGGAATCCTTGGCAGGGCTAATATTTTTGGGCGAACAGAGTCGACCTCAGCGGCTGAAGCCGGATGGATTTACGGAGGCTTACGGCTCGACTGAAGTCGAGCCCCTCCCAAAAGCCATTTCTATCAAAGCCATTTCTATTAAAACCGTTTCTCATCAAACCGTTCCTCATCAAGACCGTTTCGTTGCGTTTTCGAGCCAGTTGAATATGTGATTGCTGAGAGTTCTTTATCATTCGTGTCTCAGT
>QIAI01000491.1 GCA_003224995.1 Acidobacteriota bacterium | reverse complement strand
GGAGTTGAAGACTGACGATGTGGAGTGGGGGACGGATCATTACGATTTCCTGCTCGAGGGCGTGCCTACGCTGGTGGCGGAACAGGAAGAAGCGAATTATCTGACGAATTATCATGCGGTCTCGGACACGTTCGACAAGGTCGACATGCCGCAGTTGAAAAAGCATGTGGCGGAAATGACGGTGCTGGTGTTCGGGATGGCGAATGCGAAGGAGCGGCTCGGGCCGCGCTTGACGCGGGCGCAAATCGATAAGATTTTGAGGGACACGAAGTCGGATGAGCAGATGAAGCCGTTGGGGATCTGGGCGGAGTGGGAGAACGGACGGCGGGGAAGGGCGAAGTAGCGTCGTTCCTTGAAAGCAGGAATGAGCGAAATAGAGTCGTCATTGAGGGAGTGGGGCCAACAGCCGCGGAGCGGCGGCATTCATTAGCCCACCGCGTAAGCGGTGGGTAAGGGAAAATGAAGAATCGAGTCCGCTTCAGCGGGCGCCACCAGTTCCGCAACTCTACATGCGGGGCCATTCTGTTATCGGTACTTTAGCCAGATTTGGTTACCTTGCAGAATGGACGGGCAGGGACGCCCGTCGCTCGGTTGTTGCACAATTTTCGCTAACTGGGATAGATCGTGCTGCTGTTTTGGATTCTCTTCAATCTGTTTGTGCTTGCCATGCTGGCGCTGGACCTCGGGGTCTTCAACCGGCGGGCGCACACGGTGCGCTTTCGCGAGGCGCTGGTTTGGAGCGGCATGTGGGTTGCACTGGCCGCGGCCTTCGGCGTCATTGTCTTTTTCTGGCATGGTCGCGCAGCCAGCCTGGAGTTTGCCACCGGATACCTGATCGAGCTTTCGCTCAGCATCGACAATCTTTTTGTCTTCCTCGTCATCTTTCGCTACTTCCGGGTTCCCGCCGCGTTGCAACATCGGGTGCTGTTCTGGGGAATTCTTGGCGCGCTGATTACCCGCGGCATTTTCATTCTTGCCGGCGTGAGTTTGATCCAGCGCTTTCATTGGCTGATTTATGTTTTTGGAGCCCTGCTGGTTTACAGCGGCATCAAGCTGCTGCAGGAGAGCGATAAAGAGGTTAACCCGGAAAAGAATCCGGTATTGCGGTTGTTCCGCAAGTGGATGCCGGTAACCGACGACTACGTCGCGGAGAAGTTCTGGGTTCGGCAGCCGGGGCTCTACGCCACACCTCTGGTGATTGTGTTGCTGGTGGTCGAGACCACCGACATTGTGTTTGCGGTGGATTCGATTCCCGCGGTCCTGGCGATCACTCTGAACGCATTCATCGTGTACACCTCCAATGTATTTGCGATTCTGGGATTGCGCTCGATGTACTTTGCAGTTTCAGGAATGATGGAGTGGTTTGAGTATCTTCATTATGGACTTTCGGTGGTGCTGATTTTGATTGGGGCGAAGATGCTGGTATCGCATTATGTCCAGGTGCCAACAGCGGTGGCTTTGGGAACGGTGGCGGGCGTGATTGCGGTTTCGGTGGTGGCTTCGCTGGTATGGCCGCGCAAGGCGTAGCGGAAGACGAGTTCGGGTCTACAACAGTTCATCGGGCTGCAATGCCGTAATCAAGGGAATCAAGATTCAGAACGTACATTGCGTTGGCACGAGGCCCCTCCGCCTTCAGTCTTCGTTACCATCTGCGGAAAACGCGCTACGCTATCATGAGAACTCGATGATCACGATCCCAGTTGATGTCAAGCCGCGTCCCTACGACACGCTGATCGAGAACGGCCTGTTGACGAAGGCCGGTTCACTCTTGCGCGAACTGCTCCCCGCAGCAAGTCGGCTGTTCGTGATTACCGTTGCGCCGGTGCGGCGCAAATGGGGTAAGACGCTACTGGCCTCCCTGAGCGCGGCTGGCTTTGACGCAAAACTGATCGAGATGCCCGAGGGTGAGCGTTTCAAGCGCCTAGCGACAGTCGAGACCTTGGCCGAGAAGCTCACGGCGCTCGGTGCGGACCGTAATTCGGTCGTGCTGGCCTTCGGCGGCGGGGTCGCCGGAGATGTTGGCGGGCTGGTGGCCTCCCTGTATATGCGTGGCATTGACTTCGTGCAGATTCCAACCACCGTCCTGGCTCAGGTGGATGCTTCGGTGGGTGGAAAAACGGGCGTCAATCTGAAAGCCGGGAAGAACCTGGTGGGAACGTTTCATCAGCCGCGAGTCGTGTTGATTGATCCGCAGGTATTGTCGTCGTTGCCGCAGCGGGAGTATCGTGCGGGACTTTATGAGGCTCTGAAGTGCGGCGTGATCGGAAATGCACAGTTGTTCGGCGAATTCGAGAAGAATCGGGACGCAATTTTGAAGCGCGACGCGGTTACGCTGGAGCGGTTGATTGCTGAGTCAGTGCGGCTCAAGGCACACGTGGTTTCTGTGGATGAGAAAGAGAACGGCCTGA
>QIAI01000490.1 GCA_003224995.1 Acidobacteriota bacterium | reverse complement strand
ATGCCGAGAGGGGAACCTGTGCCCCGGTAGAGGAGTGGACGTAGATGTTCTTCAGCGAGTCCGGGCTCTGCTGGAAGCTCGGATCGGCTTCGAGCACGACGTGATACTGATTCAGTTGGGTGAAGATGGTAGAGACCTGGCGTTGACCGAAGGCGTCGTAGAGTGTGTCGTCGATGGCTTGGGGAAGAATTCCCAGCCGCGACGCGGTGTCGCGGTCGATGACGAGATCGGCTTTCAGGCCCGCGGTTAGCTGGTCATTGGCGACATCCCGCAGTTCGGGAAGTTCCTGCAGCTTCTGCATCAGACGAGGAACCCAGATGTTCAAGTCGTTCGCGTCGGCCGATTCAAGCGAGTATTGAAATTGCGTCCGGCTGACACGATCTTCCACGGTCAAGTCCTGAATGGGTTGCATGTAAAGCGTGATGCCTTCGACCTGGGCCACTTTGGGTTGCAGGCGACGAATAATCTCGGAGGCATTTTCCTTGCGCTGACTGCGGGACTTGAGATTGATCTGGATACGACCGCTGTTCGGGGTGGTGTTGATGCCGTCAATGCCTATGAATGAAGAGAGGCTATCCACGGCAGGATCTTTCAGGATGACTTGCGCGAGGGCTTGCTGGCGCTGCGCCATGGAAGTGAAGGAGACGGTCTGGGGAGCGTCCGTAATGCCGAGGATCACACCGGTGTCTTGTACGGGGAAGAAGCCTTTCGGGACGATAAGGAAAAGCACAATCGTGAATACCAGGGTGCCGACGGTGACGATCAGGGTTTCGTAGAATTTGCCATGCTGTGAGGGTGACTTTGTCTTGAGCAACTTTGCGGACATCATCGGCGTCAGCGTAAGCGAAACAATAGCCGAGACGATGATGGTAACAGCCAAAGTTATGGCGAACTCGCGAAATAGGCGCCCGACGACATCTCCCATGAACAAGAGCGGGATCAGGACGGCAATCAGCGAGACGGTCAGCGAAACGATGGTGAAGCCAATCTGCCCGGCCCCTTTGAGCGCGGCATTGAGCGGGGTCTCGCCTGCTTCCAGGTAGCGATCGATGTTCTCGATCATCACGATGGCATCGTCCACGACGAAGCCGGTGGAAATTGTGAGGGCCATCAGCGTGAGGTTATTCAGGCTGTAGCCGAGCAAATACATTACGCCGAATGTGCCAACCAGCGAGAGCGGGACAGCGACGCTGGGAATGACCGTGGCGGAGAGGTTTCTCAGAAAAAGAAAGATCACCATCACGACCAGGCCAATGGTGAGCATCATTTCGAATTGCACGTCATTGACGGAAGCTCGAATGGTCTGGGTACGATCGGTGAGAATGGTCAACTTCACCGAAGAAGGCAAGGACGACTGTAGACGGGGCAGCAACTTCTTGATGCGATCGGCGACGCTGATGATGTTCGCGCCGGGCTGGCGTTGAATATTGACGATGACTGCAGGCGTGAGATTCATCCAGGCAGCTTGCCGGGCGTTCTCGGCTCCATCGATTACGTTCGCGACATCGGAAAGACGAACCGGTGCTCCGTTTTTTGAAGCAACGATAACCTTGCGATACTCGTCACTGCTGAACAGCTGGTCGTTGGCGTTGATGGTGTAGGACTGGCGCGGGCCATCGAGAACACCTTTGGCCTGATCCACGTTGGCCTGTCCGAGCACGGTACGCAGGTCTTCTAAGCTCAGACCAGCGGATGCCAATGCGGCGGGATTTGCCTGAATGCGCACGGCGGGCTTTTGCCCTCCGCTGATCGAGACCAGGCCGACACCCGGCAACTGCGAAATCTTCTGGGCCAACGTCGTGTCGGCAAGATCTTCCACCTTGGTAAGGGGAAGAGTGGCAGAAGTCAGCGCAAGGGTGAGAATCGGCGCGTCGGCAGGATTGACCTTGCTGTAGATCGGCGGATTGGGAAGATCGCGTGGAAGATAGGTTGAGCCCGCATTAATGGCGGCTTGCACCTGCTGCTCGGCAACATCGATGTTCTGATCGAGGTTGAACTGCAGAATGATGAGAGAGCTCCCCAAAGAGCTGGTAGAAGTCATCTGGCTCAGTCCGGGGACCTGGCCGAACTGGCGCTCGAGCGGAGCAGTCACGGAGGAGGCCATGACTTCGGGATCGGCACCCGGATAGAACGTGACAACCTGGATGGTTGGATAATCGACTTCAGGCAACGCGGAAACCGGCAACTGCGTATAGGCCACGATCCCGACCAAGAGGATGCCGATCATCAGCAGCGTGGTGGCTACGGGCCGAAGAATAAAAAGGCGAGAAGGACTCATTGCCCGGCGTTTCCTGGCGACGCGGAGTTGCTGCCGGTTGGAGATCCATTGCCGGCGTGCGGCTCGACGTGGCTGCCGGCCTGCAGTTTGTCCTGGCCGTCGGTAACGACCTGCTCGCCTGGAGCAACGCCAGAGGCGATGACGCTGACATTCCCTTGAGTGAGCGTCACATTCACGTTACGAACTTCCACCGTCTTGTCAGGCTTAACCACATAAATGAAGGCACTGCCTTGCGGGCCGCGCTGAATCGCTGCCGCAGGAACGACGGTGACGCCCTTGCGAACCTCCAGAAGAAGATGGGCGTTTACGAACTGATTGGGGAAGAGGGCGTTCTCGATATTCTCGAACATCGCCTTCAACTTGCCGGTGCCCGTAGTCTGATCGATCTGATTATCGATGGTGAGAAGTTTGCCGCTGGCGAGCCTGGTGCTGTCGTCGCGACTGTACGCGTCGACCGCAAGCGTGCCCCGTCTCATGTGCTGCGCCACGGTGGGAAGCACATCTTCCGGCAGGGTAAAAACAACGGCAATGGGCTGCAGTTGAGTCACGACGAGCAAAGGATTGGCGTCGGTGGCATGAACCATGTTGCCGATGTCAACCAGGCGAAGACCGATACGGCCACTAACGGGTGCTGTAATTCGGGTGTAGGCCAATTGCAGCTTGGCATTGTCGATGGCGGCCTGATCGGCCTTGATTGTGCCTCCGAGCTGACCTACTAAAGACTGCTGCGAGTTGTACTGCTGCTGAGAAATCACGCCTTCTTTGAAGAGGCCCTGATAGCGCTCGTAATCGAGCTGCGCATTTTTCAACTGGGCTTCATCACGGGCGAGGGCAGCTTCGGCCTGCTCGAGCGCAACCTGGTAAGGGCGTGGATCGATAACAAGCAACAAATCTCCCTTATTAACGTTCTGGCCTTCCTTGAACGCAATTTGAACGA
Organism: Acidobacteriota bacterium; assembly: GCA_003224995.1. Lineage (GTDB taxonomy): Bacteria > Acidobacteriota > Terriglobia > Terriglobales > Acidobacteriaceae > Gp1-AA133. The sequence goes on along the minus strand of QIAI01000490.1, from coordinate 127 downwards.
TTTGGCCATCGACCCGGCTTTTCAGGCTCACCGTGTTAGAGGCCTGGACACTCCCCAATCCCGACAGATAGACAGGGAAATCTCGTTTGTCGGCAGGGGAAACGGCTACCGGAATGGCAGGAGGGCC
>QIAI01000489.1 GCA_003224995.1 Acidobacteriota bacterium | reverse complement strand
TGACGTCGCCAAGGTTCAGCAGGATTTTCTTGTTGCCCTTGCCGAGCAGCTCGCGCACGGAATCGCGCAGGATTACGCTGCCTTCACCGAGGGTGATACGGCCGCTACAGTCGACAATGGTCACGCCATCGACCTGACGATTGCTGGTCTTCATGCTCACTGGGAAGCCTCCTTGCCGTCCACAGCCGCGCCGTGGACGTGCTTGATCAGTTTGATTTCAGTGCCCGTGGTGGACGGGTTGATTTCGACCTCGTCCATGAACGAGCGGATAAGAAAAATGCCTCGACCCGAGGTTTTTAACAGATTCTCGGGGGCGAGCGGGTCGGGGACTTTGGCCAAATCCAGCCCTTTTCCCTGGTCTCGAATGGTAATGACCAGAGCCTGGGCGGTCCGTTCGAAATCTACCGTGACTTTCTTGCCGGGATCGTAGGCGTTGCCGTGAAGGACGGCATTTACTGCCGCTTCGCGCACCGCCATGGCAATCTTCATGACCTCTTCCTCACCAAAGCCCGCCTCTGTCGCGATCTGGCTGGCAGCTTCCTCGGCGCTGTTCACGGTATCCAGCGTCGAATCCAGCGTGTACGAGACCCGGTGTGCGCTCATGGTAACGGCTCAGCGTGGGCTCTGAGGACTCGAATCCCTTCGTCGGCCTATCCCCAGATGCTAGAAGGGAAGCGGCGCATGAATGAATCCGGTAGTTTGCCCTTAGTGTCGGGAATTGTCAACGCGGACGAAGCGGTTAGCTCTTAGCTGTTAGCTTTTAGATCGACCCCCCTCGGAGTCACGCTTATCGCTGAAGGTTGAGAGCCGAGGCTTGCAGGCGTTCGGTGGCTAATCCGGAGATTGTGCAAGGCGTCCGGAAAAAGCAGGTCCTTCGCTTTGCTCAGGATGACAAGCGGTTAAAAACCGCAGGTCCTTCGTTTCGCTCAGGATGACAAGCGTTAAGAAAATGCGGTGGCTTCGCTTCCCTCAGGATGACAAGTTTGGCCGGATGAGCGCTCCTGGCGAAAATAAGTCCTCCCAGCGTCTGGATTTCCGGCGCGCAAGTTGAGTATTCTCGCTCACATGTCCGCTCTCGCGCTTACGGATCTGCTAGGCGCGCCGGTAGTTGATTCCGCCGGCCAGCCGTGCGGACGTGTGCGCGAGGTGTGCCTGACGCCCCAGGAAGATCGAATTCGCATCTCGCTTCTGATCGTGAAGACCAAGATCGGCGATCGCGCCCTGCCTTTGCATTCGGTGGCTTCGATCAACGGCGGAGTACGGGCCTCGACCGTACTGGGCGATTGGGGACCCAGCCAGGGGTTTGAGGGCCTTTTTCTTCTGGAACGGGATCTGCTCGACCAGCAGGTCATCGATGTTCACGGCCGCAAGGTGGTTCGGGTCAACGACGTGGACCTGTTGCAGGAATCATTGGGAAATCGGTCCGTTCTGAAGGTTTTATCCGTGGACGTCGGGGCTCGGGGGGCAATCCGTCGATTGCTGAAGGGCGTGGTTCCAGCCGGGGCCTTGCACCTGTTGTTGAATCAAATCCCGCCGCGTTCCATTCCGTGGGATTTTGTGGACCTGATCGAAACCGATCCGGCGCGGCGAGTGAAGCTGAAGATTTCGCACGATCGTCTGGCCAAGCTTCACCCCGCAGACATTGCCGACATTGTCGAGGAACTGGCGCCAGACGAGCGAGAAGCGGTTTTCGAAACGCTCGATGAAGAAGTCGCGGCCGAAGCTCTGGAAGAGGTGGAGCCCAGGGTTCAGAAGGCTATTATTGAATCGCTCGATTCTGACCGAGTGGCCGACATCATGGAGGAGATGGAGCCGGACGCAGCCGCCGACCTGCTCGCGGACCTCTCCCAAGAGAGAACCGAAAAGATTCTTGAGGAAATGGCGCCCGAAGAAGCGCAGGAAGTATCGGGCTTGCTGGAATTCAAGGAAGACTCCGCGGCCGGCCGGATGACCACGGAGTTCATCGCCCTGCCGGTGACAGCAACGGCTCATGATGCGGTGGAAGCGCTGCGGCACTACGAGGGTGGGGTCGAAACCGTCAGCACAATTTTCCTGGTCGATACCCACAACACCCTCTCGGGCATGGTGCCGCTGTCGAAATTAGTTCTGGCTGCTCCCACCACGCCGCTTTTGGCGCTCACGCAAGAGCCTCTCATTTCGTGCCATGCGAATGCATCCGACCGAGACGTCGCCGAGTTGTTCGACAAATACAATCTCTTGACGTTGCCAGTGATCGACGATCGCAACACACTGACGGGTGTCATCACCTCGGACGACGTGATCAGCCTTCTCCGCGAAACGCTGTAGTCTCGTCATTCTTCCGAAAACTCCGTGCGGAATCGAAACTTGCATGCCATTCAAACATTTGACCTATCCAGATTTTGTGTCCGCATTTATTCTGTCTGGTCGTTGGCTCTTCCCATGTTTTTGAAATGTGCCCATGAAGTTCCTGAGACGCTGGAAGACCCGGATCCTGCTGGTATTCGCGGTAGTCGGTCCTGGCTTCATCACCGCGAATGTTGACAATGATGCCAATGGCATCTTCACGTATTCGCTTGCCGGCGCGAAATATGGGCATTACCTGCTGTGGACGCTGATT
>QIAI01000488.1 GCA_003224995.1 Acidobacteriota bacterium | reverse complement strand
CCCACCGTGCATCCCGGTCTGAATCGCGAGCTCGACTTCAATGCCTATACTGTCGAGCCGTATCCAAATCACGTTCGCCAGTGGAGCCCGATTCGTGGCACGCAGCCCGGCGATGCCACGCCCCGCCGTTATCCGGAAGCGCGCGACGACCTGACCACCGATTACTTCTGGGCGTTTCCCAACTGGATGCTCAACTGCTATCCCGACAATGTCTCGTTGAACATCGTGCTTCCGCTCGAACCCGAACGCAGCCTGGCTATTTTCGAGTGGTACCTGCCGGAGAGCGATCTCGGGAGCGAGTCGGCGAAAGCCGCGGTGCGCTTCAGTGACGAAATTCAAAGGGAAGACGTCGCCATCTGTGAAGCCGTGCAGAAAAACCTGCATTCACGCAGTTACCAGCGCGGCCGCTTCAGCCTGAAACAGGAAAAAGGAGTGCACGCCTTCCACCGCATGTACGCATCCGCCCTGTCCCTCGATAGCACCTAAAAACAGACGCCCTCGTCTGCCCACTCCGCCCACGTAGGGACAGACGCCCTCGTCTGTCCAGCCGAGCAAAGCTCGGCTGGCCTTCTTGCCGACCCGCTGCAACTATCACGCGCCAAGGTGATCCACGTCACATTCGGAGGGTTGCTGATTTTTGTATAACGTTCCCACGCTTTACGGTGAGGAAACCATGGGTACACTTCAGGTTCCCGAAGAACTTAAGCTACAGTTGGTTGCTATCGGCTCCCCGCTGCAGCGTGCGCGCAACACCGTCCTGTTCCGGCGTGGCGACGCTGTCAGCGGTGTCTACTTGATTTCGACCGGCGCTGCGGAACTCAGGTTGGACGAGAAACCTACGGCGTTGCCCACCCAGCATGCGGGACCGGGCTCCATCCTCGGACTGCCGGCCGCCCTTTCGAACATGCCTTATAGCCTGACGGCGCAATTGGTGGAGGATGCGGAACTGTTCTTCATTCCTCGCGAGAAGCTGATGGATCTGCTGCGCTCGCAACCCCAGTTGTGCTTTCGCGTGATGGGTGTGCTCACCGAAGAGATCACCCAGACCCGAGCGGCTCTCGAACGCGTGCGCACGATGGGATCGAAAGTGGCGGCGTTTCGTTGAAGCTCAAGCTTCTGACTGAATTTTTTCCCGGACTTCCATTAAACGAAGGCTGAGGAATCGACGCTCGGCGTCGTTGCCGACGAGTGCGAGCGCCCGACTGTAAGCCGCCTCTGCTTCGTCCCATCGTTCCATGCGTCGCAACAGGTCGCCGCGTGCGGCCGGCAAAAGATAATAACCCGGGAGCGTTCTGCGTTCCTCCAGCTCATCCAGCAACCGCAGGCCTGCCGGCAGACCATGAGCCATGGCCACCGCCACCGCGCGGTTCAGTTCGATGACCGGCGACGGTTGCGCCTGCAGAAGCAATTCATACAGTGCCGCGATCTGGTGCCAGTCGGTGGCTTGTGCGCTCTTCGCCTGGGCGTGCAAAGCGGCAATCGCGGCCTGTAGAGCGTAAGGTCCTCTGGCTCCGCGCGCCAGCGCGTTCTCCACCAGTTCGAGGCCTTCCGCAATCTGATCGCGGTGCCAGCGCGAGCGATCCTGCTCTTCCAGCAGGACGATCTCTCCCGACTCGCTGGTGCGCGCGTCGCGTCGTGAATCGTGCAGCAGCATCAGCGCCAGCAGCGCTTGCGCTTCAACCTCGCCGGGCATCAGATCGTGCAGCAACCGGCCCAGGCGAATCGCTTCGTGGCAGAGTTCGCGGCGTACCAGGGCATCCCCGGCACTCGCGTTGTAGCCTTCGTTGAAAACGAGATAAACCACCAGCAGGACGGCTTCGATGCGCTCGGGTAGTTCTTCCTCCGCGGGTATGTGATAGGGAATGCCCGCATCGCGAATTTTTTGTTTCGCGCGCACCAACCGCTGCGCCATCGTAGGCAAGGGCACAAGGAAGGCGTGCGCAATCTCCTCCGTGCTCAGGCCGCAGAGCGTGCGCAAGGTGAGCGGCACTTGCGCCTCCCTGGCCAGTGCCGGATGGCAGCAGGTAAATATCAGCCGCAGCCGGTCATCTCTGAGCATGGTCTCTTCCGGTACCTCGGCGACCTCTTCGGCCAACGCATTGAGTCGAGCCAACTCCTCCCGTTTCGCCTCCAGCAGGGCGCGCCGGCGTAGCCGGTCCACGGCTTTGTTTCGTCCCGCCGAAACCAGCCAGGCGCGCGGATTTGCCGGCTTTCCCGCTTTCGGCCATTGCACCAGCGCCGCCGCAAACGCATCCTGCAAAGCTTCCTCGGCCAGATCGAAGTCCCCCAGCAGCCGAATCAAGCTGGCGAGTATGCGCCCCGATTCCTCCCGATAGATTTGCTCAATGGACATTCCTCAACTGTACCGCTCCTGTTCGTGTAGCCGTTTGTGTTTTTGCGCCCTGAGCCTCGCTTCCGGGTTGTCATCGTTTTCACTCCGGTTGCATCAGCTTCCCTCTGGTTGCATCAGCTTCACTCCTGGATCGTCATCAGCTTCACTCCTGGATTGTTATCAGCTAAGTGTCATCACCTTTTCTTTAGCTTTGTCCTCCTGAGCGAAGCGAAGGACCCGCTTTTCCCGCTTTGAGTTGCTTGCGTCGAAGCGACCGCAACCCGCGCACGTTCCGAGCAGGCCATTCGTCCAGTAAGAATTGCGCCCGAGCTACGGCTGGTCGCGCCCGACCAAGGGCCGCACTTCAATCGAACCC
>QIAI01000487.1 GCA_003224995.1 Acidobacteriota bacterium | reverse complement strand
TCTCTGGGCGAAGTTCCCCTGGGCAATCGCAAGGACATTCGCAACGCCGTCGAGGCGGCACGCAAGGCGAGCGCCTGGGGCAAGAACACGGCACACAATCGGGCGCAAGTTCTGTATTACATGGGAGAGAATTTATCGCAGCGCAGCGAAGAAGTGGCGCGCCGATTGGCGCAAGCGGTGGGCGAAAGTCAGGCAAGGGCCGAGGTCAACGCTGGGATCGAGCGGATATTTTCCTACGCCGCATGGGCCGACAAGTTCGATGGGGCGGTGCACAATCCCCCATTCCGCAATATCGCGATCGCGATGAACGAACCGATCGGGACCGTGGCTGTGATCTGCCCGCAGGAAGCACCTTTGCTAGGTTTTCTCTCGACAGTAATGCCGGCGCTGGCAATGGGCAATACGGCGGTGGCGATTCCCTCGGAGATGTATCCACTGATCGCGGGCGACCTCTATCAACTGTTCGACACGAGCGACTTGCCGGCCGGCGCGGTGAATATGGTGACCGGCTACGCATCGCAGCTTCTGAAGGTGCTGGCAGAGCACGATGACATCGATGCGATCTGGTCGTTCGGAGATGAAGCCAGTGCCGCAGCCGCGAAGGGCTTCTCAGCCGGAAACCTGAAACAGGTCTTTACCAACGAAGGCCGCGCCATCGACTGGTTTGATACGAAGCAGGGCGAAGGGCGCTGGTTCCTGCAGCATGCCACGCAGGTGAAAAACATCTGGGTTCCCTACGGCGAATAGCGTCTATGGGTCCCACACACGCTCCGCGGGTCAAGATCTGCTGTATCGGCACGGCAGAAGAAGCGGCCTTAGCCATTACTTGTGGCGCGTCCGCGTTGGGGCTGGTCTCGGCGATGCCAAGCGGACCGGGCGTGATTGGAGAAGACCGCATCGCAGAGATCGCGGCCACTATCCCTCCACCCATCGGGTCGTTTCTTCTCACCAGCGAACAGAATGTCGAAGTAATCATCCGGCAGCAACGCCGCTGCCGGACGAATTGTATTCAGCTCTGTGATTGTCTGACCGCGGGATCGCATCGCGACCTACGGACGGCATTGCCGGGCATCTCCATTGTGCAGGTGGTTCACGTTACGGGACACGAGTCGGTGGACGAAGCAGTAGCGCTCGCAGATTCAGTCGACGCAATTCTGCTCGACTCCGGAAATCCGGCCCTGGCGGTCAAAGAACTCGGGGGCACCGGGCGGAGACACGATTGGAGCCTCAGCTTGAGGATCCGCGAACAGGTGGATGTTCCTATTTTTCTGGCCGGAGGGCTCAATGCAGACAATGTTGGTGAGGCGATCCAGGCGGTCGCACCTTTCGGTTTGGATTTGTGTTCGAGCGTCCGTACGGCTGGGAACCTGGATCGAAATAAACTGATCCGCTTCTTTGAGGCCGTCCACGGCGCCGAAACTCGGCTTCCTTATCCGAGTCGTTATGCTTCGGGCCGTTGACAACATTCCAGAGCGCTGACTAGACTCGCCCTTCTTCATTTTTCATCCCGACAAACTGAATTGAACTTGTGAACTCTATGGCGAAGCGTCCGCGGATTGCAGTGGTGGGTAGCGCGAATATCGACTTAACGACATTTACCAGCCGTTTTCCCAAGCCCGGCGAAACCATTTTCGGGGATTCCTTTGACCTAGGCTTCGGGGGAAAGGGGGCCAACCAGGCCACCGCATGCCGGTTGTGCGGGGCCGACGTATTTATGATTGCGCGCGTGGGCAGTGACCTGTTCGGTCCCGCCACCATCGAGAATTTCAAGACGCTTGGTATCGATACGACTCATGTGAAACAGGTGCAAGGGGTATCGAGCGGAGTTGCGCCGATCTTCGTGGAGCCCAACGGGCAGAACCGGATTTTCGTGGTGAAAGGTGCAAACGACCAACTTAAACCCGCGGACGTGGATGCAGCCGCCGACCTGCTCAAAACAGTAGACTGCATGGTGCTGCAATTCGAGATTCCGCTGGAAACGGTTTACTACAGCGTGCGCTTTGCGCGCGACAACGGGATTCGCTGCATTGTGAATCCCGCTCCCGCCGCACCGATCGATCTGAAAGCGCTCGAGGGACTCGATTATTTCGTTCCCAACGAGAGCGAGGCGGAGACCATTACCGGAATGCCGGTCCGCAATGTGGACGATGCCAGAAAAATGCGCCGAGAAGTTGCTGGCCGGCGGGGTCAAGCGTGTGATTCTCACGCTGGGAGCCAATGGTTCACTGTTAGCGGGACGCGAAACAATGGAACATGTGCCGGCCTTCAAGGTGAACGCGGTAGACAGCACGGGCGCCGGAGACGCCTTCATTGGCAGCTTTGCGGTCTTTCTCGGCGAAGGCTTGTCGGAGCCCGAGGCAGTGCGGCGAGCGAACTTGTACGCCGGGCTTTCGACCACCGGGGTGGGTACGCAGAAATCGTTTTACGACCGCGCGCGCTACGATG
>QIAI01000486.1:3454-4940 GCA_003224995.1 Acidobacteriota bacterium | reverse complement strand
CCATCCCGATAACACGCCGCTCGAGCACTTGCCCAAAACCACCGGCATGCTCGATATCAAGCAGATCGCGGTCAGCCGCCTGGTGCTCGACAACTTTCCGCACATCAAGGCCTACTGGCAGATGATGACCGCGAAAATCGCGCAGATCGCGTTGCGCTTTGGGGCCGACGACATTGACGGCACGGTGATCGAGGAAAAGATTTATCACGACGCCGGCGCCACCACGCCGCAAGGCATGCGCCGCAAGGATTTAATTCGGCTGATCACCGAAGCGGGCAGGGAACCCATCGAGCGAGACACGCTCTACCGTCAAGTGACGCGCACGGAAACCTCGGTCACCGTCGCGGTGTAGGAAGTCAGGTGTCAGGTCTCGGGTCTCAGGGAGCCGGGATTCAGGTCGGTGTTCTTGGCGATTCAAGTTCCGGTCGAAAGATGACGCGCTAGACGGATGTAGACCATACGCGAAATCGGGCAGCGTACAGCAAGCGTTATCAGCCAACAGCTATCAGCCAGCCCATGGCCATTCTCGGCACTATCGCTCTGATCGCGCTCGTGATTCTCAGCATCATGGTCCTGCGCGTGAAGAGCGATCCCATGGAAAAGAAATCAGTGCGGAAGTATCTAGCCGAATCCAAACAATCCGACAAATCGCCTAAACTCTAATCCGAAACCTGAAACCTGCAAAAACCTGCAAGTCTTGGTGACATCCCAAAGCTGTTTGGTTGGAGCGATGGTCGTCCCCGCCCGTCGAAGCTCCGGAATAACCCAGTCGTCTGTCACTAGCTACAACCCGCGTTGAGCGACGTAACCTGCCACTGACACCTGACATCTGACAACTGAGACCTGACACCCGACACCTCAGCCCTGATCCCGCAAGTACACACGTCACATTCCCACTCCCACCGGTAACCCGAATTTTCTACAAATCTCTGGTTCTGCCGCCTTCCGAACGGGTGTAGAATCCGACCTGTAAGGGTACTGATAGCTTCACCGGATCTGCTACCGGCATCCGAGGCTCTCATGAACGTTCATATTGGCTATAAAGTTCGCAAAACTCCCGACATCGAAAAGGAAGTACACACCCAGATAGAAAAACTGCGCAAACGCCTGCAGGCGTTTCGTCCCGAGCTCATCCATCTCAAGGGAATGATTGAGGAAAATTCTCCTCGGGAAGGAACTGTAGTGACGCTGAACTTGCGCTTGCCTTCCGGCCAGATGGCGGCCGAGCGCAAAGCTCCAGTCCCTACCTCGGCCATCAAGGCCGCTTTCGATGACATCCTGCAGCAGATGACGCGCCACAAAGACCTGTTGCGCTCCACCCACAAGTTCCCGCGTTGGCGCGGGGGAGATCAGCGTCCAACCAAGCAGGTTCCGTTCGAAAACACGCTCGCTTCCGTGCAGCCTACGATGGTTTCGAGCGACGACATTCGCACCTGCGTTAGTGTGAATCTTGCGCGCCTCGAACGTTTTGTGGAGCGCGAGCTCT
>QIAI01000486.1:0-3416 GCA_003224995.1 Acidobacteriota bacterium | reverse complement strand
GATTGCCAACGCGCTGGGAGACGGGTCCGATAAACCCGAGCGTCTCGCGCTGGAACCCTGGCTCTACCGGCTCGCCATGCGCGCCATGGACGAAATGTCACGCGGCGCCAACAACCAGAACGGCAACGTTCATTTGCAGGATTCTGCCCGCAAGCGCAACGTGAAAGGCAGCGACGAATCCGAACTGCAGTTCCACCAGCCCGACGAAGCCATTCTCGGCGAGACTGTCATTGCCGACCGTCGGGTTTCCACACCCGAGCAAATCGCTTCCTCTGACGAAATGCTTCGTCTGGTGGAAGTCGCTCTGCGCGGCACCGATCGCTCCGCCCGCGAAGCCTTTATCCTGTTTGCACTCGAAGGCTTCACGCCCGACGAGATCGCCGCCATTACCGATCGCAAGGTCGATGACGTGCGCGCCTCCGTCGGCGTTGCCCGGGAACATCTGCGCAAATCCGCTATGTTCGCCACTCCGTCCAGGCAAAAACCGATCGCGCGATCCAACACTGCATAACTCATTCTCAATCAGCAGGAGAATTCGTAATGATGACCCGCGAGGACATCCGTGAACTAGCCGCTTTTCAGGCAGATTCGGACGGCTGTGCCCTGAGCTTCTATTTCCAACCCCGCACTCCACAAAACAAGTCTCATAAGGAAGAGACCATTCTTGCTAAGGACCTGGTGCGCCAGGCGCTGCGCGAAGCAGAGAAGCATGGCAAAGATGGCTGTGCCCGCGCCGATCTCGATCGCATCCTCGAAATTGCCGGCAATCTTCACGGCAACCAGGCTAAGGCCAAAGCGGTCTTCGCTGCCGGCACCAAGAAGTTGTGGCGCGAGTTCGATCTTCCTCCGCAGCTGCCTGGGACGCAGCTGTTCGTGAACCGCCGCTTCCACCTGAAACCCTTGGCGGCGCTGCTCGGTGCCCAACCCATGCTCTGCGTCGCCTTGGTCGACCGGCAGCGTGGACGCTTCTTCGACTTGCGGGTGGATGAATTAAAAGAGCGCAGCGACTTGTTTCACAGCCTGCCTCGCAGTCGCACGGATGGCTATGGCGGGTATAACGCGGGCCACGTCGAACGGCGCATTGCCAACGAGTTCAACCAGCATTACAAGCAGGTAGCGGAACGATTGAAAGACGAACTGGAGCGCGGCGTCTGGGAGAAGCTGGTGATCGGCTGCCACGACACCAACTGGTCGGAATTCGAAGCCCACCTGCATCCCTACGTGCGTCAGCGCCTGCTGGGACATTTCCCCGCCGACATCGGTTCGGTCACCCCTGACGAAATCCGCGAAAACGCCAGCCGCATGCTGAGCGAGTCCATCGACCGCCGCCGCGAAAAGGTTTTGCACGAAGCCCTCAGCCAGGCCAAAGGCAACGCCCGTGGGGTTACCGGACTCCGCCGCGTGCTGCGTTCGCTGGAACTGGGCGAGGTGCAGACTCTGCTGTTAGGCGAGAACTACACAGCTCGCGCCGTCGAGTGCACCAATTGCGGTCACGTGGATGCTCACATGATTCCGGTCTGCCCGGTCTGCGGCAAAGCCACTCGTGAACTCGAAGATGTTTGCGATGCCATCATTCCCATGGCGATCCGCCGCGACATCGAGCTGTTCTACATCAAGAACAATCCGGAATTCGACAAGGTGGGCAACGTCGGAGCCCTGCTCCGCTTCCGCGCTGACCAGGCGCGCACGCCCGCGGCGGCTTCGGCGTAAACCGTTTATTGTTTTCACGGAAGAACCCGGAGGGTAAGCCCTCCAGGTTCTTCTCTAACACCACCGACAAACATCCCAGCGGATCGCGCTTTGCACTTTCTGTCCTTCCGAGAAAGCGCCTCTTTTAAGGTTAATGCAGCGATTGGAGCAGTACCTACGTAATCGATCCTCGGCTGCGGAAGCAGACTACAATTGCTGTCCTATGGAACTTAAACGCCTGGTCCAGGCCTTCGCGTACCACATTGAGTCCAAGCCCGAAGGCGGATTCATTGCCCGCGGCGCCGATCCCACCATCCCAGCGCTCGAGGCTCCTACTCGCGAGGAACTGCAGCAAAAGATACAGGCCAAATTACTGGCTGAGTTGGGCGAAAATTTTCCCGGCCTGAAGCTTCCGTCGCAGGCGAACCAGCAGGTCAAATGGGAGGTCCACATCGAGAGCAAGCCGGGCGGCGGTTTCAGCGTTCATTCCGACCAGCCGGGCGCGGCCGCTCTCAGTACCGCTAGCAGCGAAAAAATCGATCACTTCGCCGAGGAACTTCTCGGCTTTGTGGATAAAAACTTTCCTCAGTTATCACAGGCGATCACCGCGGAGGCTGCCTCCCGCGTTATCCAGGTATTCACGACTAAGGGACAGACGCGAAGCGCGAACCTGCCGGCCGGCGCGGCAGCTCTGTTCGCAAACCCAGCCCTGCAAAGTCCGAATGGCAAGGCGCAGGACTTGAAGTTTGATGGGACCCCGTTGGACGGCCGTGTACTCAACTCAGCTGCGTTTTCCAATACGGCAATTACTCCCGAGAGCAGCAGCAGCAGCGCAAAATTCTTCTTCTTTGTAATGACATCGCTGATTATCGCCGCGCTGATGTACTTCTTTTATTTACGCAGCTGACCTCCGGCAAGAACGCCGGCCATCGTTTACCTCGACTATCCCAGGACGCGTCCACACCCCGGTTTCCCACGAACGGCGTAACCATTCAGGATCACGCCTTACGCGGCGTCTTTCTTCTTAGATTCGTCCGGCTGCTTCGCTGCCGGTGGCTCGCCGCCATGTTTTTCTGAGTCTGCTTCGGTGGGGCGCTCTTTGTCCGCAGCCTCCGCCTTCGGTTGCCTGGCCTCATTTGGCGGCTTCTTGGAATCTTCTTTCGGAGCATTCTCCTCGGCCGGCTCAGCCGCTTTTGGTTTTACGGTTTGCGGTTCAGCTTTCGCCGCACTCTTTCTGGAGGACTCCTCGGCGCTCTTTGCCGCCGATGTGAACAAGCTCATCATTCGCAGCCGGGCGGCGCGCCAGCGCACGTTGCTGGCCTTGCTCGCTTGCTCCATGTAAGGCGCAAGCTCTTCGTCAGTCACTTCCCCTTGTTCTTTCAGGAACTGCAGTACCGCGGCGCTCCGCGTCTCCAGCGCCTCTAAGGAGGAGAACAGCTCATCCAGAAACTCTTCCACAATTTTGGTGTCCACGAAGTCCTCCACCGACCTGCACCTTGGATGCACAATGAAGGCAATCCGGGAATGAAGAAATCATTGGATTTGCGTCTTCACTTCGTGCCGTCTATTAACTTCATCTGCTCCAGCGTGGTTAAGCGTGCATTCAGCGTGCCGTCCAGATTTGGCCGGGCTGCCTCGTAGAAGTGAAGAATATTGTGCCGCAGATCTTCCGGGACAGCGCGATCGCCTCTGGCGGTCAGCCGCTCCACTAATTTCGCATAGGTTTT
>QIAI01000485.1:2574-7531 GCA_003224995.1 Acidobacteriota bacterium | reverse complement strand
GCCTGGAAATATCGCTCGCGCACCTACCGGCATTTCGGATGGGACAATGGGACAATTTTGGCGAATGGCCTCAGCGTGGCGACTGCGCTTGGATTCCCGGCCAAGGTCGTGCTCGGCTTTCAGGACGAGCCGGTAAATTCCCTGATTGATGTCGACACCAAGAGAGAAGTGGCGTTCTCGATGATCACTTTGGGGCACACTCCAGCTGCTGCACCGGTCTCCCCGACCTGCGAAATGCTCGGACTACCGATCGTTCCTTATTCAAGAGAGGAAATCGATTATCCGGCGATGCGGCAGATGCATGAAGCCTCAAGCCTGGTGCGGAAAGAAGAAGTGAAGTCATGGCGCAAGGATGGGCCGACGATCCCCTCGCTCAAGACCAAACAAAACCTCATTGATCTGAAGCCTGGGCCGGACGCCATCTTGTCGACGGACACCCTCGAGCAGGTGATCCAACGCCGCGGATCATCGCGAACATTTGCGCGCGAGCCCATCAGCTTGGGACAGCTCACGACCCTCCTCGAGCGATCGACTCAGGGTATTCCCGCAGACTTCCAGCATACTTCTTTCATCGCGAGAAAGAGCAGTTAGAACTTCTGAAAGAAGGCGACTTTCGCGATCGGGCGGGATATCTGGGACTGGAGCAGCAGCTTCCCGCCGATGCAAGCGTGGACATTTTCTTTCTTGCCGACTTGAATAAGATCATCGCCGCATTCGGAAATCGCGGCTACCGAGCGGTACAACTCGAGGCAGGGATATTGGGCGGAAAGCTGTATTTAGCCGCGTATGCTCAGAAATTAGGAGCAAGCGGGCTCACATTCTACGACGATGACGTCGTAAATTTTTTTGCGCCGCATGCGAAAGGAAAGAACGCAATTTTTCTGGTCGCCTGCGGCCACGCAGCATCGTCCACTCGATAACATTTCGTTGTGAGTTGCACAAGAAGCTTGCGTGCTCGCCGGAGCACATACTGAGCTTTCAGTTTCTGGAATGTCAATCTATGTAACACGGAATGTCGCAGCACGATACGTTTACATACCGTTTCGAACTCACAATTTGGGCTGATCAACACAACGGTGAGCACGCCGACCTCGATTCTGGGCTCGTTCCTGGGCGGCGACGCCTCGCCGCGCTTGATCCAGCTCAAGGCAACTTTGAGTTTCTAATTTCGAAACTTTTCTGCACTGGGCGGTCCTCGAGTTCAGGACCGCCCATCTTTCTTGGTGGCGCCAGGGTGTGACCGGGGGGCGGCGTCACCTGAAGCCGTGACGTACGTCACACCTAGGTGCGACATCTCCAAGCCATAATTTTCCTGTGATTGGGAGTGCCCAACTCCCGACGTGGGGGGACCGTGGCCAAAGGACGGGTTTCGATTGTGGTGGAGCGCTGTAAAGCTTGCGGCTTTTGCGTGGAATTCTGCCCCACCAAAGTGCTGGCGCTCTCTTCAGCCTTTAACTCGAAGGGATACCATCCGCCGCACGTAGTGGCTCCCGAAAAATGCAGCGGCTGTGACCTTTGCGGCATGTACTGCCCAGACTTCGCCATCTACGGGCAGCGAGTTCCTGTGTCGAAAGAGGCGAATGGCGCGGCAGCAAAGGTGGAGGTCGGTCGTGAAAGCTGATCCCCGCGGTGTGCTAACGGGCACTCATTTTCTGGACGGAGATCACGCTTGCTGTGAAGGCGCTCTGGCCGCCGGGGCCCGCTTTGCAGCCGGTTATCCCATCACTCCTTCCACGGAGGTGGTGGAGCGTTTTGCTGCGCGGGTACCGCTGGTGGGCGGCACCTTCATCCAGATGGAAGATGAATTGGCCGCCTCGATCACCCTGCAAGGCGCGGTGTGGGGCGGGGCGAAGGCGTTTACGGTGACCTCTTCGTGGACGTACAACGTGGGGGACCGTCGACCGGATTGCCCACTCTTCCGGCGCAGGCCGACATGATGCAGGCGCGTTGGGGATCGCACGGCGATTACGAGATCATTGCGCTCTGCCCGAATTCGCCGCAGGAATGCTTTGACCTCACCATTCAGGCTTTCAACTTCTCGGAAGAGTTCCGGGTACCTGTGATGTTCATGATGGATGAAGTTGTCGGGCACATGACGGAAAAGGTGATCATACCGGCGGCAGAACAGATCGAGGTCGTTCCCCGGAAGCACACGCAGAAGCCCAGCCATGAATATTTGCCGTATGAGACCAACGGTGATGGGGTTCCAGAGATTGCGCATGCGGGAGACGGTTACAACTTCCACGTAACCGGGCTAACGCACGACGAACACGGCTATCCCAATATGACTCCGCAAACGCAGGACAAACTAGTTCGGCGGCTGCAAAGCAAAATTACGAACGCAGCCGATCGCATCACGCTTCTCGAGGAAGAGAGCCTCGACGATGCCGAGGTGGTCGTAGTCTCATACGGAATCACGTCAAGGGTGGCGCAGCGAGCAATCGAACTGGCACGCCAGCAAGGATTGCGGGTAGGTAAGCTGCGGCTCATTACTTGCTGGCCCTTCCCGGAGAAGCGGATTCGGGAACTTGCGGCAAGCACGAAAGCGTTCGTCGTTCCCGAGCTGAACCTGGGACAAATGGTGCGGGAAGTGGAGCGGGCGGCGGCCGGCAAAGCTAAAACTTACGGCGTGCCGCATGCGGGCGGCAGCGTTCATCGGTCAATCCGGTGGAACCTTTTCTGCGCACCGATCGCATGCCGCACATCTGGTGCCCGGGATGCGGAATCGGAACCACGGTGAATTGTTTCGCTCGGGCGCTGATCGAATCGAAGATCGACCTGCGCTCGATCGCACTGGTCTCAGGCATCGGGTGTACCGGGCGGGTGGCCGGCTACGTGAAGCTGGACTCGTTTCACACCACGCACGGGCGGGCGATTCCGTTCGCCACCGGGCTGAAGCTGGCCAATCCAAAATTGAACGTCGTCGTGTACTCCGGTGATGGAGACCTGTCGGCGATCGGCGGCAACCACTTGATTCACGCAGCCAGGCGCAATATCGATCTGAAAGTCATCTGCGTGAACAATCTTATCTACGCGACAACGGGCGGCCAGACCGCGCCGACCACCCCCGGACACGCCATCACTTCCACTTCTCCCTACGGAACTTGTGAGCCTGCCTTCAACTTACCGCACCTGGTGGAAGCTGCGGGTGCTGTCTATGTGGCGCGCTGGACAACGTTTCGGATTCAGCTTTATTGAGGTGATCAGCCCGTGTCCAACACTCTACCAGCGGCGCAACAAGCTGGGCGATGGCCTTGACACCATGAAGTACTACAAGGAAAAGAGCAAAGTGAAACATGGGGCACCGACCGGCGAAGTCGGGCTCACCATGACGGGCGAGATTATCGTAGGTAAGTTCGTGGACCGGGACCGGCCCGACTACCAGAGCCTTCTGCACGCCCAGATGGTGGAGTCGTTGGGCGAGCGCTATGTGGAGCCATCGGAGACGATATGCAGCTGCAGCTAACGGAATTGCGGATTGCGGGCTTCGGCGGCCAAGGAGTCATTCTTTCGGCCATTGTGCTTGGCAAGGCGGCCTCCATCTATCAAGGGGCGTACGCAACCATGACACAGAATTTTGGTCCGGAAGCGCGCGGCGGAGCCTGCAGCGCACAGTTGCTGCTGTCGGGCGAACCCATTCTTTATCCTTACGTGACGCAGCCGGACATCATGGTAGTGATGTCGCAGGAAGCGTACATGAAATTTGTTCCCGAACTGAAAGAAGGCGGCACGCTGATTGTGGAGCAGGACCTGGTGCGAGTGATGGATTTACCGCGGCAAACGAAAGTGTATAGCTGTCCGGCAACCCGGCTGGCGGAAGAACTCGGCAAACGGATGGTGTTGAACTCGGTGATGGTCGGATTTTTCACAGCAGTTACCCGATTGCTCGAACCGGAGGCCGTGCGGAAGTCCGTGGCAGATTCAGTTCCGTCGAGCTTTCGAGAATTGAATCTGAAGGCATTTGAAACTGGCTACGAGTACGGCGTGCAGTCGTTGCGGGAAAGTCCACGAGAGGACGAATTGGAGCACGTGAGTTACGCCGAGGAGTGATGCTTGGCCGGAGGGCGAAACGCCGGCGCTACGATCCCCGCACTATTGAACCACTCTTACCGTCATTTCTTCGGCGGGTTCGCCCCCGGCCGTGGCTTGAGCAATGATGAGTTGGCGAGCCTCCCCGCGGAAAACCGGTAACTGCTTTCCAAACCAGATCGAGCCGATGATGCTGGCCAGGCCGCCCGTAGCCACCGCGATGGGTGCGCCTAACCTGTCCGCCAGCGCTCCTCCTAATAAGGCTCCAAACGGGGCCATTCCCATGAACATCATGGAATAGACAGCCATCACGCGACCACGCAAAGCGTCGGGCACCATGGCTTGAATCAAGGTATTGGAACACGCCATCTGCAGCATGATGAAGAAGCCTACGGGGATGAGCAGCAAAGCAGAGAGCCAGAAATTCTTCGAGAACGCGAATGCGATCAGCGACACGCCGAAGCCGGCACAGCAGATAGAAATCCACTTCCCCAGCCCCTTGACGCCGGTTTTTACGGCTAGAGTCAACGCTCCGAACAGCGCGCCAATACCCGTGAAGCCCATCAAAATCCCGAGGCCCCTGGCGCCGCCGTGCAGGATGCGATCCGCAAACACCGGCATCAGTACGGTGTAGGGCATGCCTACGAGGCTAACCAGTCCCAGCAACAACAGAAGGGCGCGAATCGGTCCCGTGTGGCGGACCCAGAGAAAGCCCTCAATGATGTCGTCCAATGGCGAATCGGATTTCGACCGCCGAACGCAATCCACCTTCATCATCAGCAGGCCGATGATCACCGCGATGTAGCTGATGCCGTTGACGAAAAAACACCAGCCTTCGCCGATCTTCGCAACCAGGATGCCCGCGATGGCAGGCCCGACCACTCGCGCTCCGTTGAACATGGAAGAGTTCAGCGCGATGGCATTCATC
>QIAI01000485.1:0-2553 GCA_003224995.1 Acidobacteriota bacterium | reverse complement strand
CCACTCCCAGAAGCGAGGCGAGAACGAAAATGTGCCAAACCTGGACGGTGTGTGTAAGCGTGAGGGCGGCCAGGATGAAAGCCAACAGCATGGAAGCCACCTGCGTCGAGATGACCACACGATGGCGATTCATTCGGTCGGCCACCATGCCTCCGACGGGAGCCATCAGGAATACCGGGAACTGGCTGGCGAATCCCACGCCGCCCAGCAGGAGAGAAGACCCGGTCAGCCGATACACGAGCCAGGATTGTGCGACCGTCTGCATCCACGTGCCGGTCAGAGAAATCAATTGCCCGGAAAAGAACAACTGAAAGTTGCGGTGCTTCAAAGAGCGTATACCGACGGACCAGCGCGACTCTTTTTGCGGGCGGAGGACATCGTTCGCGGCGGGATTTGAACTTGAGCGCGTCGCCATGGTAGCTATTGGATGCGAACCAAAACCCTTATGGATCACTATAGCCGACTGTAGAGATTCGCCTGTTCTACAATAAAGGACCATGAATAAAGCTCTCGTAGTTGGAGTGATGGCGGCCACATGTCTGGCCGGCTGTAACAAGACGAAATCTTCAGCCCCGGTTGCAAAACCGGATGACGCTGTGCAACTCAAGCTGAAGCAACTGGCAGGATCGGGCGCCACCGATTGCGGACGTCTGGACGTCCGCGCGGCCGATCCACAACTCACGGGTGCGAGTTCTTGCGCAACCAAAGCGGCGGACGGCAAGCATCCTTTTTATGTGGCCTACGATATGCCCGGGATGTCCACCGGAGTAGCCGGAAGCTCGGATGGGAAACTGTTTGCTGTGGAGTTGCAGGGAGGGGGCACGGGCGCGCAATTGCAGAGCGGTCCCTGTCCCGCGGAGTTGCGGGTTGCGAAGAGCGGTCGGGTGACCTGCTTTATTCCGGGGACGATGGGTTTGAATCCGAGCGCGGCGGATCCTCATAGCGGAGTACAAGTAAATCCAGGAGCAAGCCCGCATGGAGGAATTCCGCAGCCGTTTGGCACTGCGCCGAGTTCGGGGCCGACGAAGGCTCCGCCGAAGAGCAAGTAAGCTTCTGAACATGCGGGTGCATGGGCGCTTCATGAAGTGCGGGCGATGCGCGCACGCTTGCTGCCCACCCGCTGGGTTTACCAATCCAGCCGAACGCTGCCGATCGAAACTACCGCGCACCTACCAGGGATTCGGAATCGCTGAGTTCCACGGATGACGCTGTCTCCTGGGCATCAACTACGGCGATTGCCGTCACGTTGACAATCTCTTCTACCTCGGCACCTCGCGCCAGCAGGTGCACGGGTTTGCTCATTCCCATCAGGATGGGTCCCAAGGTCTCCGCGCCGCCAATTTTGGACAAAAGCTTGTAAGCGATGTTTGCCGAGTTGAGGTCCGGGAAGATGAGAACGTTGGCGCCGCCCTTAAGGCAGCTGAACGGATAGGTCTGCTCCAGATCGGTAGCAACCGCATCATCCGCCATGAGTTCGCCGTCCACGATCAGCGTAGGATCGGCCAGGTGCAGCAACTCCACAGCGCGCCGAACCTTCTCACATTGCGGATGCTTGGTGCTGCCAAAGCTCGAGAAGGAAAGCAAGGCGACTCGCGGGTCGACATCGAACCGGCGGGCGGTTTGGGCGGTGCAGAGAGCGATCTCCACCAGGTCTTCCGCTGTCGGCTCAATGTTCACACTGGTATCGGCAAGGAAATAGATGTCACCTTTGCGGGTGATCATGGCGTAGCAGCCAGAAACTTTGTGCAGACCTTCGCGGACGCGCACGATTTCAAGCGCAGGGCGGATGGTATCTGGGAAATGCTGGGTGACGCCCGAGACCAAGGCGTCGGCGTCGCCCATATGCAACATCATCGAGCCGAAAATGTTGGGGTTGTCAATTTGCGTGCCGGCTTCGTGCAAGGTCATTCCACGCCTTTGCCGCAGGCGGAACAATTCCTGCAGGTAGCGGTCACGGACGGGAGAGGTTGTGGGATCCACGATGCGCACGCCTTCCAGGTGAAGCCCGAGTTCGGCGATGTTCTTGCGGATGATGCGAGCCTCGCCGAGCAGGATCGGCAGGGCGATGTTTTCTTCGATCAAGCTGTGGCAGGCGCGCAGGACCTTCTCGTTCTCGCCTTCCGGAAATACAACTTGCTTGGGCTGGGACTGCGCCTTGTGCACCATCATGCGGGCGACTTCATGCGCCTTGCCAAGGCGGCGTTCGAGTTGCTCGCGATAGAGAATCAGGTCCACCGGTTCCTGCGCCACACCCGTCTCCATGGCAGCTTTCGCAACGGCCACGGCCTCCCACAACAGAACACGCGGATCGAACGGCTTGGGAATAAGGTATTCCGCGCCGAATTTCAATCGCTCCACTCCGTAGGCACGGCAAACCGAGTCGGGCACGTCTTCCTTGGCCAAGGCAGCGAGGGCGCGCGTGGCGGCGAGTTTCATCTCTTCGTTGATCGCGGTGGCGCGCACATCGAGCGCTCCCCGAAAGATAAACGGGAAGCCCAGGACATTGTTCACCTGGTTCGGGTAGTCGGAACGCCCGGTGGCGAAGATCGCATC
>QIAI01000080.1:1241-10213 GCA_003224995.1 Acidobacteriota bacterium | reverse complement strand
CGTGTCCGAGAACCCGCTCTTCAGCCGGCTTTTGCTCTTCCTGCAAGAGGAACTCGTACAACGTGCCATTCACGGCCGAGAGTTCCCGCAGCTTGGCGTTGCCGATAAGGTTGATGCTATCCAGCGCAGAGTTGAGCGCCTCCAGCCGGCGCATGTCACGATGGTAGCGCAGAAAGTCCCGCAGGAAGCGGCCTGCCACCCGTGCGCGGTCCGAGCCTCGGCAACTCGCAACCCGACCGACGGCCGCGTATAGATTATTGGCCGAAAGCCGGCCCCCTTCCTGGATCAAGCGCTCGACGCGCGAACACTCGGTGCGATCCACCAGCGCGTTTTTCAGCTGCTGCGGATTGATGCGCGAGGAGTACTCAGACAGCAGAGGCACCGCTTCGTAGGACGCGATGACGTATTCCATCACCGATTGATCTTCGAGCAGGCGCACCCATGACAATAGACGCGCCTTTTGCGAACGGCCCTCCGGGGACGACTCGCTGGGCGTGCCTCCGCCCACCAGGGCATGCGCATTTTCCGGCGCATTGAGCCAGGGATCGAGTTCGGCGTCATCATCGGGCAGGTCCATCTGCAGGGAGCGCAGAAATTCACAGCTGATCTCGCGCATGCGGATGAAGCGGTCAGGATCGCGTTCCCAGTTACCTAGCATGACGTACTGCTCGGCGCAAAGATAGTCGTCGCGGCCGTCTTCGGAGAGCACCAGACGGTTGATCAGGAGCTTGTGGCCTTCGCTGTCGTTTTCGCCGAAGCGGGAACGGCGCATGCGGGCCAAAGTTTCCTTCTCGATATCGCGCAGCAGGAGAAACAAATCCTGCCCGGTTTTGCGCTGGATAATTTTTTTGCGCACCTGGAAGGAGGCTACCCGCTCGCGATACTCCAGGGCCTTCTGCTGGCGAACTCCTTCGTAGCTCTTCAGCATCATGCGGCAGCGTTCCAGCACCTGGGCGAATTGCGAATTCAGTTCCAAGCGCAGGAACTTGACCACCGCCAGGCGTGCCAACAGGTCGATGGTGACATTGTTCTCAGCCTTGGCGCGGTTGAGTGCGGCCACGTGCAATGCGGTCAGCACGCTTTTGAAGTCCGCAGGCTCGCTTTTCGAGCCGGGTTTGATGACCGTGGTGAGTTTGTTGAGAAATGCTGTGCGCGGAACCGCAGCCGGGGCTTCGGCGGCGAGCAGGCCTTCGACGTCGCCATGACGCGCGATCAGGCGCGCTACATGAGCACGCGCCATCTCCGTAAATTTCGGGCTGAGATGAACGTCATGCCGAAGATTGTCGATGCCGACCGACAGGCCCTCGAGCGAAAGCGAGGGCTTGTAACTCGCAAGCTCGGGAGGAATGGTTTCATCTGTCGAGCTGCCGAGCTTGAAGATCGGAATACGTGGCATGACTATCCGTTCCTTACCTACTTCGCGGCCTGTTGCTGTTGGTCAGCCAGCAGCACACGAAACTGGGGAACGACCAGAGCCTGTTCCACCGTGGGTTCGTTCATTCCGGCAAGGTGCGCGGCCAGGATCTTTGCATCCTCTTGCGCACCGATCTCTTTGTAAGCCAGCCACAGCATGTGCATGGACTCAGGACTTTCCGTGTCTTCCTGCAAATGTGGTATCGCCTCGGCGTATTTTCCCTGCTCCATTAAAACTGCTCCCATCGCGGAGTGGTAGGCGAGTTGAATCACTTGGCTGCGGCTCTGCGCGGCCATCGACTCGAGTTGCGCCACCGATTTGGCAGCGGAGTCCAGGGACTTGTTGTGGGCAGCACGGGAGGCCGAGACTTTCAAAACCAGGGCGCGTTCTTCCTCGCGGTCGCTTTTGGAGATGGGATGGCCTTCATCGAGAGCATGCTCGGCGGCCTTCAGGTGGTGCATGGCGTCTTTGTAGTCAGGCGCGCTCATCGCCATGATGCGGTTGGCTTCGGCCTCGAGTTTGGCGAGTCCGACGGAATGGGCATGCTTGGCGACTTCATGCAGCGACTTGTCCACCTGCTTGTGATTATTCTCGCGAATCCAGGTGAGGGCGCTTTGCAGCTCGTACTCCACGCGATCACTCTCGCCGGTGACGAACATCAGCGCCTTGGCGTATTCTTCACGCGCTTCCGCTTCTCGGCCCATCACGGCATAAGTGTCGGCTACCCCGAACTCGGAGCCGAAGCTGGGATCGACGCGGATGGCCATCCGGTACTTGTCGAGCGCGGCATCGTATTGTCCGGCTGCCCGCAGAATTTCCCCGTAAGAGTCGTAGGGATTTGGTTGATCGGGCTGCAGTTGGACATAGCGCTCCATGAGCGCGGAAGCCTTCTCGAAATTTCCACTGAATGCGTACGCGTAAGCCAGCTCGTTGAGAGCTGCCGGGTAGTCCGGATACAAGGCAACTGCGCGTTCCAGAACGAATACGCCCTGGGCATAGCGCCGCTGATGAACCAGCCAACGACCCGCCAGAAATGCCGTGCGGTGGTCCTGAGGATACATAGCCAACAGGTCGTTCATTGCCGCGATGGCAACAACGTAGTTGTTCTCCTGGACACCGCTGAGCCAGCGAATCAGCAAGCGCTCCCCGGCGGTGACGTGAGGAGCGAGTTGCTCGGCACAGGCGCGAGCCGTGACCTGCTCGTCCGGATCGTGGGTGAGGTCTGAAATCAGGATCTGGGCCTGCGCGAATTTCGGATCGCGCTTCACCGTGGCGCGAAGATCGTTCAGCGCGTCCGCGCGCCGCAAGGCTTCGAGATCGACCATCGCGTGTTCGAATTCTTTGCGAGCGACAGGCGATGACGTAGTGACCGGCAAAGTGGCAGTCTTGGCCGCGACAGGCTTCGGACGATGCGGCTTGGCATCGGTCGCAAAAGCGGTCGCGCAAGCCATCAGCAGGAAGGCAGTCCAGCGCAAGGTACCACCTCGGAAATTACTGATTTCACTACTTATAATGACGAGGCTAGCATGCGGTCGGCGGGGGCGAAACGTTACCCAAGTTACTGACCATACGCTCGAATTGAGGTGGGACTGAGCGTCCGACGATTTGCCGGCGCGCTTGCGCGGGAGCACAGCATACCGGACGTAACTTCGGTGCGGACGACACGCCCACACGATTGGAACAGATGCGCGTGGCGCTACTTTTACTCTGCGCCTTTGAGGCGGGCAGACTCGAACTCGTCGCCCTTTGCCCAATCCACGACTCTCGGGAGGGAAGCTGCCTGCCAGCCTAAGAGAAAGCCGAAGCGGGCCATTGTCGCGTCGCCGGTAAAGTCCATGTCAGGGCGGTATTCATCGCTGGGCTGGTGATAATGCTTCTGGTTGTATTCCCGATCTTGATCCAGTCCCCAAGCCTCATCGTGGCCCTTGTACTTGATGCCTTCATTAATCGAAAAGGCCGGAATGCCGACGCGCGCCAGACTGAAGTGATCCGAGCGATAGAAATGGCCCGCCTCCGGATGGGCGTCTGGACGAATCGCCAGGCGGAAGTCCTTGGCCGTGGCCTCAACCGTGCGATAAAAACTAGTGCGCTCGGCACCAGAAACCTGGACCTCTTCGGGCGCCCCGAGCGGCGGAAGATCATCGAAGTTCAAATCGAGCGCGATGTGTCCGGCAGGAATGGGAGGATGCTTACCCAGGTACTCTGACCCGAGCAAGCCTTGCTCCTCGGCCGTGACCGAAGCAAAGAGAATGGATCGCCGCGGCTTTTGCGCGGCTTGGCCAAACGCGCGGGCGATCTCCAACAACACGCCACAGCCCGTTGCGTTGTCGTTCGCACCGTTGTAGATGTTATCGCCTGGCATATCAGGACGAATGCCCAGGTGATCGTAGTGTGCCGTATAAAGAACGGCTTCATTCTTCAGCGCGGCATCGGAGCCCGGCAGCATGCCGATGACGTTATTGGATTCGAAAGGCCGAATCTTGCTGGTGATGTGCGCCTGCAGCTTGGCCGAGAGCACGATGGGCTTGAACTCGCGCGTCTGCGCGTCGGACATGATCTTTTCCAGATTGAGGCCGGAGGCGTTCGCCAGCTTGCGGGCAACCTCGAATTGGATCCATGCAGCTGCTTTCAGCTTGGGAGCGCCGTCAAGCTTCAAGTAAGATTTTTCGCCGGAATTCGAGTTACGCACGACTTCCCACGGATAGCTCGCCATTTCCGTCTGGTGAATGAGCAGGACGCCGACGGCACCGTGGCGCGCAGCTTCTTCGTACTTGTAAGTCCAGCGACCATAGTAGGTCAGGGCCTTACCTTTGAAAAACTTCGGGTCATCGGAGGTGGGCTCATTGACCATCATGAGCAGGACCTTGCCACGCACATCGGTGTTCTTGTAGTCGTCCCAGTTGTATTCCGGCGCATGAATTCCGTAGCCCACAAACACGATGGGGGCATCGATCTCCGATTGCGGCTGCTGAGTCTGGTCGTAGGAAACGTAATCGTCCAGAACTTTGAGCACCATGGGCGAACCGTTGCCAGGCAGCAAAGAGAAGGTCGTATCCGGCGAAGGCGTGATCCCGACCATGGGAACCTTCTGCAAGTAAGTGCCGTTGTCCCCAGCGGGTTTCAGGCCGTAAAGGGCGAACTGGGTGGCGAGGTATTGCGCCGCGACATCCCCGCCGCGCTGGCCAGTGCCGCGGCCTTCGAGCAGATCGTCGGCGAGAAAACGCACATGGGCGCGTATCCGTTCGGGATTAATCGTCTCCATGGCTGCGAACGCGGCCGAGGAGGGATGGGGCGCCACCGGACTAGCAGGCCGGCTGGGATTGGGAGCACTTTGGGCAACAGCAATAACGGCCAAGGTTAAAAAAGACAGAAGAAGGGGCTTGCGCATGTTTCGGTTGGCGCTCCTCGGGCAGACGTGATGAATACGGGAAAGCCTTATTGTACGGGAAGAGGCCGCACAAGAAAGACGAGGGTCGAGGCTGCGTCAGTCGGAAGATCGTGGCCGCTTTTCCGGCAAGAGTTGCACCTTAGCGTGGGCGCCAACTGACATCCGGTGAGACCTTGCCCAAGCCAGGGAGCCGCTGAGATAACTTTTACCCGCAGACCGCGGGATCAATTTTTGGAACTTCAACCCGCGCGGTAGTCACGAACCTCTTCCCCGGGCTGGAACATGGGAGCGGCAGCAATGGCCGTCGCTTCCGCCATGCGGCGGTTGATCTCCTCAAAGTCCGGCTTCGCCCATCCCACGCTGTTCATGTCAATGGATCCATCGGTCCCAATCCAAAAAACTGTGGGCACATTGGTCAGACCGTAGGCATTCGATACCGGGTAAGTGATGGCATCATCCAGCAATAAAGGAAAGCTGATGCCGAACTCCTTGGCAAACGCCGCCGTCTCGTCGGCGTTGTTCTGGGAGACGCCGACCAGCGTGACACGCTGGTTCTTGTACGACCGGAACAGGCGCTCGTAAAACGGCAACGCATATTGGCAAGTGGGGCAGGACACCTTGAAAAACACCAGCACGATCGGACCCCGATCCAGGGTCTCTCGTAGAGAAAATGGTTTCCCCTCAAGGCTTTTCAGTTGCAAGTCGGGTGCTTTTCTGCCGACATCAAGCGCGTGCATCAGGATGGTCCTCCGTACCGTTCGCGAATCTGTTCCCATTTTAGATGATGGCAAGTGGTCTGCGGATGGAAGGAGATGCGACCAGCTTAGAGCTTAGGCCAACCCTGTTCTCAAGCATTTTGGCGATGCGCCGATAGAAATGAGGTGGCTTCCTCAACAGGCGTTCAATCCGTCGCAAGCAGTAGCAAGCAGCTTTTCCGCTTTGTGGCACGACAACCCATCCTGAACCGGGAACAGCACGTGTTTGGCTACGAATTGCTGTTTCGCGACGGGATTGAAAATGTCTTTCGCGCCAACGACACCGAAGCAGCCGCCCGCAGCACGCTCGATAGCACCCTGCTCATGGGATTCGACGTGCTTTGTGACGGCCAACGGGCGTTTATCAACTGCACCCGCGAGTTGTTGCTGAAAGACGGCATTACGCTGCTGCCTTCCGAGCAGACCGTGGTCGAGGTACTGGAGGGAGTCGAGCCGGATGACCTGGTAATGGCCGCTTGCGAGCGGTTGAAAGTCGGCGGCTACACCCTTGCCCTCGACGACTATGTCGCCAATGATCCGCGGGAACGTCTGACCACCTTGGCCGACATCCTGAAAGTGGACTTCGAGCGCACCACTCGACCCCAGCAAGAGGAACTTGTCAAACGCTTTGCTCCCCAGGGCCGGCGCATGCTGGCCGAGAAGGTGGAAACTCACGACCAGTTCCAGGCGGCACTGGACATGGGGTATGTGTATTTCCAGGGATATTTCTTCCGGCGACCGGAAGTGTTGCAGGCGCGGGAAATTCCCACCAATCGCGTGAACTACCTGCGGCTGCTTGCCTCCGTCTCCAAGGACGAAATGGACTTGCGGGAGGTGGAGTCGATCATCAAGACGGAAGCCTCGGTGCTTTACCGCCTGTTGCGGTACCTGAACTCCCCTGTTTTTGGCATGCGCAATGAAATTCACTCCATCCGGCACGCCCTCGCCTTGCTGGGAGAGCGCGAAATTCGCCGCTGGATCCGGCTGGTGACCCTGGTATCAGCCGGCCAGGATAAGCCCTCCGACCTGGTGTTATCGGCCCTGGTAAGGGCGCGCTTCTGCGAGTTGGTATCCATGAAAATTCCGCGCTCTCAAAGCGACCTCTTCCTGGTGGGCATGGTTTCCATGATGGATGCCATCCTGGAAATTCCTATGGACGAGATTCTTGCTAAAATCGCGCTCGATAAAGACACCAAAATGGTGCTATCGGGTGGAGGCGGGCGCCTGAAGCCGGTCTACGATCTGATGATGGCGCAAGAGGCGGGAAAATGGGACGCCGCCAAACAGGCATCCGATCAACTCCGCATCAGCGAGAGCGAGACCGGCGAAATGTGGTGGCAAGCTATGCAGTGGGGACGACAGGTCAGCACGGCAGGAAACCCTGAGCAGTGAGGGAGTGTACGGGAGATAACAGAGGGGGTAGACAATACCCTGCGCGGAAGTGAGGGGTGCGCGGCAGTACCTCTGTGCAAAAGTCTCTGTACTTTGCACTTGCACGAAGAACGCGGCACAGCGTAGCATTAAGGAGTTCCCAGCGGCCACGCTTCCCGTGCTGGCCCTCCGCGCCCACGAACTCCTGGCGCATAACGGAAAAGATTTTAAGGTTTTGTTTTTCCAGTCGCATCGGGGTTTACGCGCATCCAAAGAGTTGCGCGAGAGTGGGGTCACCTCGAAGCGATACAGGGCAGCCGAGAACGAATTCCTTTCGAAGACGTTGAGAACACTAAGAGAAAACTTATGAATGCAGGACCCGGAAATCCCTCCGGAGGCGGAGGGAGAGGAAGACGGCGGCGCGGTCGGCGTCCGCCCAATCATCGCGGCGGTGGCGGCGGACAAGGCCGCGATCGTCAAAACACAGGCGGCGGAATTTACAGCGCGCCCATGGATCATAGCTATCGCGCCGTGCTGGGCAATGGCAACGGCCACAAACCTGGCCGCGGCACTCGTCCGGGCTTTGCGCCTAGCTACCAGCTGCCCGATCCTGAACCGCTGCCGACGCGGGAAGATGCGAACTCACGCATCTTCGCTTTCGTCGACGATCTGTTCTTTCTGGCCAAGATCCAGGAAACGGCTCGCAAGATGAATGTCAAGGTCGAGTTCGTGAAGACCGATAAAGATCTGCTGGAACGCATGAAGCAGAACGGCGAAGAGAAACCTTCGCTGATTATTTTCGATCTGAACAACGTCAATGCCAAGCCTCTGACATTAATTCCAAAGCTCAAAAGCAAACTCAAGAAGGACACCTCGATCATCGGCTTTCTGTCGCATGTGCAAGGCGACTTGAAGCAGAAGGCCCACGAGGTGGGTTGCGACATGGTGCTGCCGCGCTCGGCGTTCTCCCAGAACCTTCCCCAATTGTTGCGCCGTCACGGAGCCGCGGAAGAAGAAGCAGGCGTGCAGTAGGAATTGAGTGGTGATGAAGGCGACTCACCCTCGGGTCGCTAAGGACCGCATCTATTCGCGATCAGTCTCGATTGGCAGCATGGATATCAGCTACACGTGTGTGTGGCCGTGAAGCGAAGTTCCCTTGCGCCGATCCTCGCTTCAAATGCTCGGCCTTCTAGCCAGGAGGCCACTTCATCTCGCGTCCGCCGATCAAGTGCAGATGCAGATGGAAGACGGATTGTCCCGACTTTGGACCGACATTCAGCACCGTTCGGTAACCGTCTTCGATCCCGCGCCGGCGTCCCAGTTCGGCAGCTACCAGGTGAAGACGTCCGATAAGTTCGGCATCTTCGACCTGCGCCTCTTTCAGGCCCCGGACGTGCTTTTTCGGGATGATAAGCACATGGGTGGGAGCCTGGGGATCAATGTCTTCGAAGGCGAAAGTATGCGCGTCTTCGTAGACTTTCCTGGCAGGAATCTCGCCCTTGATAATTTTGCAGAATAAGCAATCGGTCATGGTTGCGTGGCTACTTTTGCGCTAGCTGCCGGCTTCCCGTTACGCACGTTCGAATTCAATTCTGCGATTGTGAGCGGGCATGAGACTTGGCGCAAGGCCTTTCTACGAAACGCGCCAGATTGGGATTCAAACGGGCGGCAGTTCTGATTCCCGCCTCTAATCCAGCCGTACCACATACACGGAGGCTTCTTTCACTTCGGTTTCGCCGGCCATGGACTCGGCGCGTTGGCGATCATCATTAAGGACGCGCACCCGGATCCACCATACTCCCATCGGGCTGAGAAACTTTTCGACATTGGCGGTTTGATAGCGTCGCGTGAGGTGGTCGGCCACAGAGGCAGCGCGCTTCTCGGTTTCGAAGGAGCCAATTTGTATGGCCCAGCGCCCGCCTTTCGCCGCAGAGGCGGGCGTTTGCATCACTTCGACCTTGACGCTGGCGATTCCCGGCTGCCATATGTCCAGGCGTTTTGCCGCTGCGTAGGAGACATCAATGATTCGGCCCTTCACGAAAGG
>QIAI01000080.1:0-1167 GCA_003224995.1 Acidobacteriota bacterium | reverse complement strand
CCTTCCCAATTTCTGTTGAAATCGGCTTTGCATCTGGCGGGATGGAGAATTCAGTGTTATTCGCAGACTCGTTCCCCGAGGGCGGATTCGTGGGTTTGGCGCCGGACGGACCGCTCTCGGTCGTAGACGGTGTGGGCGGTTGGGATGCAGGCGGCGGAGGCACCTGGACTCGCGCCTGTTTGTGACGACCGCAACCGCAGAGCAGTCCCAGACAGAGAAGAACAATGAAAACCGATAAGCGAGAGCGCACGATTATGACTTCTTCCGATTCTCGTCCATGAAATTGGCCAGATCGTGAAGCTTTTGTGCCGCAATCCGGAGCGCCTTTGAGGATTGATTGCGCACTGCCGGAACCACCTCGTTGTTGAGATAGTTGATGAACTCGGTGCTTTCCTTTTCCACCCGCTCGGCAGCATTGGAAACGGTTTTGTTGACGCGAGACGCGGTATCATCCATTTTGCGATTAAAGTCACTCATAAATTCCCTCAACCGGGCCTGACCGGGGTGCGAGCGGGCAGCCGAGTTCCTCCATTATTCGTGGCTTCTCAACCAGGGTCAACAGGAGAGCGTCTGTAGTGGCACCTCAAGGGTCAGCCCTAAGGACCTCTTCCCAATTTGCGCTAGAATCGCATGCATGCTGCGTCGTCCGATTACTGGGGCACTCCTCGCCTTCCTTCTCTTTCTCACAGGCTGCACGGTTTACGCGGAGCGGCCGGTTAAGGCGTTTACAAATGCCACCGGTGGCGAAGGTCTGGAGCGTGCTTTCTGGACCGACGTGCAAAAGCAGGACTGGAAAGATCTGCCTCGATCGAACCCAGGCCGTGCAGGATTTGCAGCAGCTCCAGATACAGGATTACTCGCTTGGCGATCTGGTCACCGAAATGAACCGCGACGCCTTCGTAGTGAGCTACACCATCACTCTTCACGCAACGACAAAGGGGCAGGCACTCAGCGCTCAACCGCAAAGGCGCGTGACGGTTTGGCAGCAGCAGAAGAGTGGTTGGGTCGCCATCGCTCATTCCGTCATGGGGCCGGGATAATGGTGATCAGTTCGGTCGAAATTATGTGGCGTCCATCACTTTTTAATTCCCTTTGTCAGCACGCATGAAATCTCCCGCCCCCAAGCGAAGCCGGAAATCAAAATCGGACTGCAACCCACCCCTCGGT
>QIAI01000462.1 GCA_003224995.1 Acidobacteriota bacterium | reverse complement strand
GGTGCTGTGGGCGGGCAGCAAAGCGTTGGATCGTCTCCACAAAGTCTGATCGCAGCGCGAGTACAATTCCGCGCTCCGGTCTCTGACTAGTGAAGCACCTCGATGTGCACGCATTGCTCCGCTTTCAGGCGAACAAACGGCGCAAGCTGGTGAGAACGCTGATAACGACAGCTAGAGGATGGCTGCTTCCGGCTGTGCGCCTCAACAGTGTTGATCAATTGGAAAGCATCTGGCTATCGCAGAAGCAAGTTTCTGCATTTGCTCGTCTAAAAACTGCAAGGATTGCGTCAATAGCTGAGGAATCTTCTCCGGGTTCCTAGTGCATCGACTCAGACGGTCCAAGCTCATTCCCAAAGTTCATGATTGGCTTATGTAATGGCGTAGCTCGGCCTGGGAGCCGACATTGTTATGGAATCATTACACTCGCGAACCCGGTTCAGCGTGTACCAAGGCACTCCCGACACCATCACGAAAAAACCGCATCGTTACGCGATGCGGTTTCTAGTTGCGATTTCGGATTCGGGGCTTATCCCATGAGACCCAGTGTCGGAGTGGTGAAGTTGGGCAGATTCGGGAAGATCGAAGGCAGGTCGGCCGGCGTGACTCCAAACCACGAGGCCAGGGTTGCCGCATACTGATCCAATGACGTTGTCGGCACCCACCGGCCTTGTCCCGTAGCATCGTCGGGGCCGTTGACGGCGAGGGTTGGAAACGTCCCGTAAAAATCCCCGCCCTTCACTGCGCCACCCATGATCACGTGGTGACTTCCCCAGGCGTGATCGGTGCCGTCCGTGAACGTGGTCACAATGGAGGCGACGCCCATCTCCGTGGTCGCCTGATAGAAGGCGCTCAGCGACTGGCTGAGGTCGTTGAACAGCGAATCTTGCTGGGCAAGCTGACCGCTGTGCGTATCGAACCCGCCCATGGACACGAAAAAAATCTGCCGCTGCAGTCCGAGGGCCTGCCGGACCTGGATGATTTTAGCGACTTGCTGCAGTTGGCTGGAGAAGTAGGAATTCTTGGGGAACACGGTCGCCAGCGGCGTTCCCGTCGCCAGCGCCGTAGCCAGGGTCTGGCCATTCTGAATGGCATTGCCGGTGGTGGTGCTCGCCGCCTGGATCAGCGACAAACCGGTATCGAAAGTCAGCAGGCTCTGCAGCGCCGACAAACGATTGTTCGAGTCGGTTCCGCCGCCGAAGCCATTTAACAGCTGCGTGGGATTGCCGTTGGACTGGATGGCTTGCGCCACCAGGCCTTCGCAAAACACGTTGGTTCCGGCCAGCGAGATGATGATGGGGAAATTTCCGCCATAGGCTGCCTGAATCTTGTCCGCCGTGCGTCCCGCCCAACCGGTATCGGCCGTGCGATCGAGAATCGCGCTCTGCATCTGCGCCTCCTGATCGGAGTGCGAGAAGAGATTGATGGGCAACATCACGCCGCGCTTGCGAAATTGCGTGACCGTGGTGGGCTGCACCAGGGTGCCCACGTTGGCCAGCACCGCGAGATTCTTGTTGTTGAATAACGACTGCAGTCCCGTAAATCGGGGGTGAAAAGCAAAGGGCGAGCCGACACTTGGAGGGTTGATGGGGAGCAGTGATCCTTGCGCGAGGGCCAGGCCTCCACGCGCCGTCTTGTAGGCGTTGTAGCCCGCCGCATCGTAGGGGATCACCATGTTGTTGCTGTCGTTTCCGCCAAACAAAAAGACGCAGACCAGCGCCTTGTAGTCGGTCGTGGTCTGGGCCAGCGCGTTCATCAGCCCAAACCGGCTGAAGCTCGCGGCGGCGAATCCCGCGGCGGCCGAACAGCAGGTAGTCTTCAGGAATGCTCTGCGATTCCATTTCCCCATGATGTCTCCCCTTAGTGCGCAACCTGGAATTGGGATGAGCTGCCAATCAAGTACAGTGCGGTTTTCGCGCGCTTGGTGTTGTCGGTGAGATTGGTAACGGTAGTGATGATGGTGCTGCGAGCGCCATCGGAGAGCGGCCCGTGGGTTAGCACTCCGCTCAACGAATCCACCAGCTCCGCCGGATTGTTGGCCAGTGCAAGGTAGGCGGAAATGTCCATCTTGGTCGTGCTGCTCACGCTGCCGAACGCTAGATCATTGGCGAAATTGATGCGCGAAATCGCGGTCGTGCTGTTAAAGATCCGGAATTCCGGTCCCACCAGCGTGGTGCCCGCAATTACGTTGTCGGGCGGATAGAAATTGAAGACGGTCGGTGACTCGAACGGCTCCTCCTTCATATCGGAGGCGTAGTTGTTCAGATTCGCTCCGTCTGAGGTTGCGTTGGTTGCGCGCAGCAGGTTCATCATGAACAGCACCGGTTTTTACACCGCGCCGGGGGTTCTGGGCAACGTGCCCAACCTCACCATCAACGCGCCCAGCGTGCTCGATTCACAATCGAGCAATGCGCCCGCGTATGTCAGTTTGTTAAGCAATCTGCCCGTAGTGACCTCAGCGCTCCCCGCTCCGTTGCCGGTCGGCAGTTTCACCATTGCGGTGGGTGGCAGCAATTTCCTGAATGGCGCACAGATCATTTTCGCCGGCACCATGCTGCCCACAACCTTTATTTCCTCCACCAGTTTGAGCGCAACGGGGACTTCTGCCGCGGCGGGCACCGTGGCCTTGCAGGTAATTAATCCGGGCACGGGATCGCCGACGTCGAATACTCTGCAGGTGCAGGTCGGGTCGCCCAACACTGGAGTGACCGCCGCCGCGGCCGCTCGCTTCCTGGAGCAGTCCACGTTCGGCCCCACGACCACCTCGATCCCGCATGTGCAGCAGGTGGGCCTGCAGGCATTCCTCAACGAGCAGTACAGCGCGCCGACCTCTACCTATCCCGCCCCTGGCGTTAACGACAACATGGATGTGGTCAAGCAGCGCTTTTTTACCAATGCGTTGACCGGTCAGGATCAGTTACGGCAGCGAGTCGCCTGGGCGCTGGCGCAGATTTTCGTGGTATCGAATCAGAAAATAGGCGATCCCAGCGCGTTCACCTCCTGGATGAACATGCTGCAGAAAGATGCCTTCGGAAATTTCTCGACTCTGCTGAATGACGTGACTCTCAGTCCCACCATGGGCCACTACCTCGATATGGTGCGCAATGACAAACCCGATCCAACTTCAGGACGCGAACCGAACGAGAACTACGCGCGCGAGATTCTGCAGCTGTTTTCGATCGGGCTCTCGCAACTGAATCCGGATGGAACCGTGCAGGTTGACGGGAACGGCATTCCCATTCCCACCTACACCCAGGACACGATTATAGGATTCGCGCACGTGTTCACGGGATGGGCTTACCCGACGAAGGCGGGCCAGACGGCTTCGTTCTACAACGGTGAATATTATGGCGGCCCGATGATTCCCTTCGACGCTCATCACGATCCCGGAGACAAACTCCTGCTGAACGGAGTCACGCTCCCGGGCGGTGGCACCACCCAATCCGACCTGACGGCGGCTCTGCAGAATATTGCCGGCCATCCCAACGTGGGCCCGTTCCTCTCGAAGCAATTGATT
>QIAI01000461.1 GCA_003224995.1 Acidobacteriota bacterium | reverse complement strand
AAGACGTCCGACGTAGCCGGCGATGGCACCACTACTGCTACCGTTCTCGCTCAGGCTATCTATCGCGAAGGCGTCAAGACTGTTGCCGCCGGCGCGACCCCGATGGCCATGAAGCGCGGCATCGAAAAGGCCGTAGCCCTGGTTTGCGGAACTGCAGATCCTAAAACCGGCGAACGCGGCAAAGGCGAGCTTGATCGGCTCTCGAAACCCGTTACCGGCGCAATGATTGCGCAGGTGGGAACGATTTCGGCGAACAACGACGAGACCATCGGCAAGATCATTGCCGAAGCGATGAAGAAGGTTGGCAAGGACGGAGTCATCACCGTCGAAGAGTCGAAGACGCTCGAAACCCAGTTGGAAGTAGTTGAGGGAATGCAGTTCGATCGCGGATATCTCTCTCCTTACTTCGTAACTGATCCGGAGCGGATGGAAGCAACTTTGGAAAATGCTTACATCCTGATTAACGAAAAGAAAATCAGCTCGATGAAGGACCTGTTGCCTTTGCTGGAGCAGATTGCCAAGAGCAGCAAGCCGTTGCTCATCGTGGCTGAAGACGTTGAAGGCGAAGCACTGGCTACGCTCGTGGTCAACAAACTGCGGGGCACGCTGCAAGTCTGCGCTGTCAAGGCGCCTGGCTTCGGCGACCGCCGCAAGGCCATGCTGCAGGACATTGCTACCCTTACGGGAGGCAAGGCTATCACTGAAGACCTGGGCATCAAGCTGGAGAACGTCCAGATGAGCGATCTCGGCCAAGCCAAGAAAATTACCGTGGATAAAGACAACACCACGATCGTCGAAGGCAAGGGCAAGCATAGTGAGATCGAAGGCCGAGTGAAAGAAATTCGCAGCCAAATTGACAAGACCACCAGTGACTACGATCGCGAGAAGTTGCAGGAGCGGTTGGCGAAGCTGGTCGGTGGCGTGGCTGTGATCAAAGTAGGCGCCGCGACCGAGACGGAAATGAAAGAGAAGAAAGCTCGCGTCGAGGATGCCATGCACGCAACCCGCGCGGCCGTGGAAGAAGGCATTGTTCCTGGCGGCGGCGTGGCTCTAACTCGCTGCGTCAACGCTCTCGACAAGTTGAGGGTCGAGGGAGATGAGCAAATCGGAGTCAACATCGTGAAGCGTGCCCTGCAAGAGCCGCTGCGTCAGATCGCCGAGAATGCCGGCGAAGAAGGCGCAATCGTTCTGGGCAAGATTAACGATTCGAAGGACAACAACTTCGGCTACAACGCCCTCACCGGCGAGTACGAAGATCTGGTCAAAGCAGGCGTGCTCGATCCTACCAAGGTCGTGCGCACTGCCCTGCAGAACGCCGGATCGATCGCTTCGCTGATGCTCACTACCGAGGCGCTAGTCGCGGAGATCCCAGAAGAGAAGAAGGGCGCTCCGGCAGGACCTGGCGGCCACGGTGGTGGCGGCATGGGAGATATGTACTAAGTTAGCAGTAGCACTCAGCAGGAACAGAGCCCCGTTCGCAAGAGCGGGGCTTTTTGTTGCTTTCAATTCAACTTGGTTTTTTCGCTGTGAGGCGGTCGGAGATTTTGTCGTATTCGGTTTTAGGCAAGATGCGGCGCGTCACCAGGTCCTTGGGGTCGTCGTAGGGGCGTCCGGCAACAATCCGATCTGCCTGGACTGGGGTAATTCCGGGAAGCTTCAGCAGGTCTTCTTTGGTTGCAATATTCAAATCGAGCGGTTTATCGCGAC
>QIAI01000460.1 GCA_003224995.1 Acidobacteriota bacterium | reverse complement strand
AGCCCAGCACGCGAGAATTGGACGATACCCTCATTCGCCGCTCCCGCATTGTGGTAGACACTTACGACTGCGCGCTCGCCGAAGCCGGCGATCTTCTTGTGCCATTAAAAGCGAACGTCATCAGGCGCGAGCATCTGCTGGCTGACCTTCACCAGTTGATCACCGCAAAGAAGCCAGTTCGCACCAGCCCCGCGGAGATCACTTTATTCAAAAGTGTGGGGAATGCCTTGGAAGACCTGGCCGCGGCCGAACTCCTGGAAGACACGCTACTTTCGATTGACCGCAAAAACCGTGCCCCGTCCCCCGCGCCCGCTGAGAAGCCGGCTTCGTTGTCCTCATGAGTGCGAGGGATGCCAAGTCATTCCGCGAACCTGGCATTCGCCTGGAATATGTGGCATGTGTCCGGAGTCGGACATTGGCAAGTCGACCCGCTGTGAGGAGACTTCAACGGCGGTGATTGCGGGAACGGCTAGAGAGTTTTGTGAGAAACACCTGGACTCCACGCTCCGAGTCGAAGGCGATAAGTCACAACTGTTAACATTGAATATCGTAATGCGATGAACCCGCCCGCTCCCAGAACGCTTGCTCGCCGCACCCCGCTGGTCCTGGCTGTACTCACCGTAATCGCCATCGTGGGCTTCATCGCCGTTTCGCGTTTAGTCGCGCGCCTCAAAGCCAATCAAAAACAAATCGCCTGGCACGCTTATGAGGGCGGACTCCTCGAGGTCCAGGCCAACCGCCCAGAACGTGCTCTCGACGATTTCCGCGCTGCGCTGTCCTATGATCACGACAATCCCAGGTACCAGCTCAGTCTGGCTCGGGCGTTGCGCGACACCGGGCGGCTCGACGAATCGGAAGCCTACCTCGTGCACCTGTGGGACGCCGCTCCTCAGGACAGCACCATCAACCTCGCGTTGGCGCGTCTCGCCGCCCGCCGAGGGTCCATTGAAGATGCTATCCGCTATTACCACAATGCAATTTACGGAGCCTGGGCCACCGACGCCGATAAAAACCGCCGCCAGGCTCGCTTCGAGCTGATTCAGTTCCTGCTGAACCAAAATGCCCGTCCGCAAGCCCAGGCGGAACTCATCGCCCTAGCCCAGATCTTGCCACCGGATCCGGACCTGCATCTCACCGTCGCAGATTTGCTGGTACGCGCGCAGGACTATCAAAACGCCCTCGCCGAGTACCAGACGGTCTTGAAACTGGACCATAACAACGCCGCGGCCCAAGCTGGCGCGGGTGAAGCCGCTTTCCACCTTGGCCGCTACCGGACTGCCGAGAAATATTTGCAGGAAGCCGGCGGCCGTCAGCCGGGAAATTCGGAACTCCGCACGCAGCTGCAGACCGCGAAGCTGATCCTCGAGACCAACCCTTTCCTGCGTCGCATCTCCGATGCCGAACGCAACCGCCGCATTCGCTCTGCCTTTGATCACGCCGGCGACCGGCTGAAGTCCTGCGCTCAATCGAAGAACATCGACCTCTCTGCAAGCGGCGCCTACAACAATGCCGTCCAGAATTCGGCTCCCGACTTGCCCTCGCTCTGGGCACGCTGGCAAGCTTCACGCCCGCAACTCGCTCACCTGAACAATCCCGACAACACCGATTTGCCTGACACTTTAATGGACCTGATTGTGCAGATCGAGCAACAGACTGCTCAACAATGTGGTGAGCCCAGCGGTATCGACCTCGCGCTGCTCCTCAGTTCGCGCGACCGGGAGAGCGTCGATCAATGAGCGACGCACCTGCCGCGGTTCCGAACGAGGTTTCTCCGTCGACTATAGTGTCGCCCGGCAACGCCATTGCCGGGCATCTCGCGCGTCTCGGCCTGCGCACCGATTTCGATGAAGACCGATTCTTCCTCATCCTCTCCATTTTCATCGGAGTCTTCTCGGGGCTTGCGGTTGTCTGTTTCCGCGTCGCCATCGATTGGAGCCGGATTGCACTCCTGGGACCGCTGCCCCATCCCGGTGCCCTGCGCATCATTGGAGCACCCACGGCGGTGGGCTTGCTGGTAGCCGTTCTCGTCATTCACTTTTTTCCGGCGGTGCGGGGCAGCGGCGTCAACCAGACCAAGGCCGCCCTGTATATCTTCAACGGCTTCATCCCATTCAAGAACGCAATTGGAAAATTTATCTGTTCCGCGCTCGCTATCGGCTCGGGACAATCCCTCGGCCCGGAAGATCCTTCGCTGCAGATCGGAGCCTCGCTGGCCTCTGCTCTTGGACGCCGCCTTGAACTGTCACGCGAAAAGCTGCGCCTTCTCGCTCCCGTGGGCGCCGCCGCCGGACTTGCCGCAGCTTTCAACGCTCCCATTTCCGCGGTGCTGTTCGTAATTGAAGAGGTGATCGGCCGCTGGAGCGCCGGCATTCTCGGCTCCGTCGTTCTGTCCGCGATCTCGAGCGTGGTCGTGATGCGCTGGTTCCTGGGCGCCGATGCCCTGTTCCGCATTCCCGTGACCGCGTTCGTGCATCCCGGAGAGTTGATCGCGTATGCCGGTCTCGGTGTCGCGGGGGCCTTTGCCGCCGCTATATTTTCCCGCGCTATCGGCTATTTTCGTCCACGCCTGCGCGCACTTCCGCGCTGGACGCAGTATCTCCAGCCCGCCATCGCAGGCTTGCTCATTGGACTCATTGGCTGGTTGGGATTCCCGCAAGTGATGGGCGCGGGCTACGAATTCATGGACCA
>QIAI01000459.1 GCA_003224995.1 Acidobacteriota bacterium | reverse complement strand
AGCGAGGGCTAGTCGACTTCCGGGCATCCTTTTTCAATATCTTCAATCGCCACATCTTGCAGCAACCCGGCGGCCCGGGAGGGTTTGCCACGCAGCTGGGCACGCCCTTCGTCCCCGCGGGCGCTAACGGTTGTAACCAGGCGTTTGCCTGTGGCTTCGGCGCAATCACTCAGGCCTCTGGGCCGCGAACGATCCAGTTCGGGCTCAAGATTGAATACTGATTTGAAATCCCTGCTGGAGAACGTGTTCTTCAGCAGGGCATGAACCCTAACGCGACCTGCCAAGAGCTACATGAACCCTCTAAACCGCCGCGGCTTTATCAAGACCTGTCTCGCTACCGCGGCTGGCGCTCGATACGGCCCACGTTTGCAAAGCCGGAATCCCCCGGTTGCACGAAATGAGCCGGCTGCTTTTGCGAGTATTGAAAACGGCGATCAGCAACTTCGGGTCTCTGCAGAAGGAAAGATTTTCTCGTTCCAGAATTTTCTGCGAGTGGGCAACGAGTGGCATCCCTCCACGCTGCCGGGCACTTCTCTTGTGACGGGTCCGTCATTTCCTCTTAGCGCATCGGGTATTTCAAAAAGCGGCTCGATCCTGAATTGCGAAGGCTCAGCCACCGCCGAAGATTTCATCGGGAAATCGTTTGCATATCGCTGGGAGGCGAATATCTCAACTCAGAATCCCGGCGGAGACTGCCCGTGGTTTCGATTTCGCACCAAGCTGAACTTACCTCGCGATATCAAGCTTCGTCAGGGAAGTCAGGTTGAGCCGCAAATCGTGATCTGGCTGACCCGGAACTCGACCCTTATGGAAGGGCAGTCGGGGAGTTGGAGACGTGTTTTACTACAGCAACCAACTCGTAATTCGCTGGGTGCGTGGGGTAACGATCTGCCCGCGCTCTACTTGCTGGATCAGAACGTCGGTATCGAAACCATGATGTTTTTCGACATCAGCGATATGGCCTGGATGGGCATAAAGAACCTTCCACGGTTCCTGGTCTATCGCTGCTCGTCTATTTCGCGAATTGATACTGACGGCACCCAGCGCATGGGGGTTGGCTTGATTGCGGAACAAGCCACCGGCAACGTGCTTCCCGCGGGTGAGGTGCGATTCACATACTGGCTGCTGCAGCGTCCGATGACTTCTTTATTGACGGAACAGCAGGCGGTCACTCGCTGGATGGAGGCCTTGCTTCCGCTCTTTGAAGAGAAGCTGGTTTGGCCCCGTTGCGCGACAACTTGGAAGCAGTTTGCGATGGGAAGCGCCACGAACCTTGGGGACACGACTCGGACTCAGGTTGAAGTCAACGGCCACACCGGACTACGTGCATATGTCAAGGAGACGTCGCAACTCTGGAAACAACCCGATAACAATTTCGAATTGATGACCGTCGCGGACGTATTGTGGCCATCCATCCTTTACCAGCAACTGCACCCATTCCCGAATCTGGAACGCGACTGCCAAAATTTGATTGCTGACCTGCCCGGCTTTTATCACGCGGACACGCATAGCATCAGCAACGATTATGTGCGCCCTGCGAACGAAAGAGCCGATTCCTGGTATCCCTTCGAAAACAGTTTGATCAAATACCCGATGATTGGCAGCCTCGTAGCGTCGGAAGCAGTGAAGCGGAATTTCCTGGACGCTTTTCAAAGCGCAACGAAAATGGCCCATCAATATGAGTATCTCTTCCCGATTTACTATCAGGTCGCAACCCTTCAAGCTGAGGGCGCCGGGACAAACTACGCCGTGGGTGGCTTGTATGCATGGGCGGCCATCCTCGCACATCGCCTGACCGGCGATGCCAGCTATCGTGAGGAGGCCCACCGGGCCATTCGAGTGTTACACACCGTGACCTCCGAGCGGCTGTTCCACGAGCCCCAGGAGCTCGCATACGGCGCGCTGGCGGCGGCGGAACTCGAACTCCAGGACGAAGCAAAGTATCTGCTCTATGAGCAATTGCGAATGTTTTATTGGTTCTCTGATCCCAGCCAGCAGAACCACGACATTCGGGGCATGGTGCAGGCCGCTGCTTCCATCCTCTATCCCGCATTCAAAGAAAACGTGGAAGCCATTCTGCCTTGGACCGGAATCATGAAGCGCGGAATCGTCTTCGAAGGGTTGCTGCGCTTCATGGATCAGCAGCGACATAACAATTTTTCATTCTTTGAGAACTGTTCGGCCGACCGCGAGAAGATCGAAATGGCTTTCATCCCGTTCGAAAATCTCGGGACATTAGAGCTGGGCGGGCAAACCGGCAATGTCGGCAAAGAAATCTACGGCACTGGGGAATGCCTCTGGATGTACCTGATGTTTGAGGCTCTTGGACAGGTCAAAGATCGCGAACTGATGCTTGTCAATCTCGATTTGCTCGACGTACTGGACGCGAAGCAGTTTCCTCCCCGGCAGCTAAATTTCATCCTCTACAACCCGACTGCAGAGGACAGATCTGCCGAGCTTTC
>QIAI01000458.1 GCA_003224995.1 Acidobacteriota bacterium | reverse complement strand
GCCGACGTCTTCAATACCTGCCGGCAAGTGTTGGGCAACCATGCGGCCTGCCTCCATGCAGAGAATCGGGCGCAGACGCTTTCCGCCTGCAAACACGCTGTGCCGCATCGCTTTATGAATGGAAATCGGATGCTGAGTGGCTGCGGGCAACAGCCGTTCCAGCGCGCGATCTGCGGCTTCGCGCCCTTCATCCAGAACTTGTTTCAGCATGGCAACGAAGTATAACAAGCAGCATTCGTGGAAATGAAAAAGGACGCCGGCGGGCGTCCCTTTTTTTCTGAACCGAATCGGCGATCAGGCAATAGCGCGGCGGGCCCGCTCACGTAAAACCATGCGGACGGCGTCGTCAGCATGCCACGGCATGCAGACATCGGAGACGCCTTGATTGAGAGCTTCGGCCCAGAGCTCTTCATCCGCCAGACGGTGCGTGCAGACAATGCTCAGAGCGGGGAACTCCTGATGCAGGCGTTCCACCTCACCGGATCGCGACGTTTCGATGTCCAACACCAGAACGTCAGCGTTCTGCTTCGTGATCGCAGGGCGAATTTCCTCTGAACTGTGAATTAGAGTGACCGAAGGAAACTGTTGGGAAAGGTTAGCCGCCAGAGCGTGCGCGATTCCGGCGTCATTGTGATACAGCACTACGTTAAGCGATTCCATATATCCCCCATGTTTCGCCGCGTGAGCGGCGGCCTTTGGCTGCGACAGTGCTACTGCTACCACAGGCGTTGATACTCCAAGCGCGAGCAGGCTTACTTGCGTGAAACCTTCTCGGCCGGGGGCTCGAACGGTACTGTTTGGAGTTTCCCGTTCTGTTTTAACAGAATCTCTACTTTGCCTTCCGCGTCCTCAAGTTGCTTCCGGCAGGAAGCGGAAAGTTGCATGCCTTCTTCAAATAGCGTCAACGACTTTTCCAGGGGAACTTCGCCTTTCTCCAACTCCTGGACGATTTTCTCGAGACGCTCGAGGCATTCTTCAAACTTCGCCAAGCCAATTTGCTCCTGTACCTCTATTTTAATGCCGTGTCAGGGGTGGAATGTCTAATGAAATCGATCAAATTCAGAAATTTCTTGTGCAAATTTCTTGGAAAAACGATTCGGCAGTCGCGTCGCTTACGTACCCCAGCGCTTCCAGCACGTCAACCGCCGACGTGTATCGTCCCTGAGGCGCACTGATCTGCGCGCCCTGTACTCGGTGTCGGACTGCCCTCAGCATCTCGCGAGCGATGGCCACCCCTTCTTCACGCGCAGCTTCCGGGGTTGATGCGCCAGTCATCCGCTGCATGATGTTGTCGGGCACCGAAACACGCAGTTCATTCTTCATGAACTCGGCATTGCGCGCGCTCACCAACGGCCAAATCCCTGCTATCACTGGGATTCGGAAGTGCTCGATCCGTTTCAGAAAGTTCTCTAACAAATTGAGATCGAAGACAGGTTGTGTGACGACA
The DNA here is from genome assembly GCA_003224995.1 of Acidobacteriota bacterium. Lineage (GTDB taxonomy): Bacteria > Acidobacteriota > Terriglobia > Terriglobales > Acidobacteriaceae > Gp1-AA133. The sequence goes on along the minus strand of QIAI01000458.1, from coordinate 2,412 downwards.
TATTCGGCGCCCGCTTCCACCTTGTATTCGAAGCGGCGGATTTCTTCGTCGAGACTGGGCAGGCCGGGGTTCGCGCCTACACCGATCACGAAGCCTGTTCCTTGGCCGATTGTGTTTCCACCAAGGTCCAGGCCGCAATTCAGGTTGCGGACGATATTCACCAAGCCGATCGCGTCAACGTCGAACACCGCTGTGGCGTCCGGATAGTTGCCCATCTTGGGCGGATCGCCCGTGATGCAGATCAGGTTGCGGATTCCAGTCGCAGCCGCTCCGAGCAAATCCGACTGGATGCCGAGCACGTTGCGGTCGCGACAGGTGTAATGCAGGATCGCCTCAATGCCGACCTCTTGCTGCATCAGCAACGCCAGTGCCTGATTGCTCATGCGCGCGGACGCACGCGGGCTGTCAGGGATATTAATCGCATCCACTCCGACGGACTTTACGAATTTCGCGCCTTCGATTTCTTTCTGGATCGCGATGCCCTTCGGCGGCACGATCTCGACCATGGTGAGAAATTCGCCGCGCGCAATCTTGCCGCCCACACGGGAGCGCTCCGCCAGCGGAACCGCAGCCGGCGGCGGCGCTGTGGCGTGCTCGTGAGAGATCGAAGAGACAGCAATCTTCTGACGGGCTTCCCGAACTCTTAATCCCGACTTCATCGCACGAATGTGCTCGGGCGTCGTTCCGCAGCAGCCGCCGATCAAACTCACCCCCGCCGCCACAAATTTGCGCGTGTAGCTCGCCATATATTCCGGGGAGCAGAGATAGATGTTCCGTCCTTCGACCGAACGCGGCATACCGGCGTTAGGCTGCGTGGCGAGCGGCAGGTCCGTTGCCGCACGAACGCGCTCAATCGCTTCCAGCATGGCGACCGGTCCCACGCTACAGTTAATGCCAAGAACGTCCACCTTCCATTCAGTCAGCCGAGCTGTGAAAGCTTCGGGGTCCGATCCATCGAGGCAGTTGCCGTCTTCATCGATCGTTACGTGCGCGACTACCGGAATGTTGGGACTGACATCACGGCTGGCCAGCACCGCCTGGTGGAGCTCTTCCACATAGCCGAAGGTCTCGAGCATCAGTAAATCGACCCCACCCTCAACCAGAGCGGCGATCTGTTCACGAAATGCCGCACGGGCTTCTTCGAAGGAGGTCTTACCGAGTGGCTCGATCCGCACCCCGAGAGGTCCCACAGAGCCGGCAACCCACACGTCGACCTTCGCTCCGGTGAGATTGAAATCACGCACGCGGTCTGTGAGGCTATGGCGCGCCAGACGGAAACTATTGGCGCCAAAGGTGTTGGTTTCAATGATCTCCGCGCCCGCCTGCAAGTATTCGTGGTGAATGCCGCGGATCAGCTCGGGCTGTGACAGGTTCAGTTCGTCATAGCACCGGTTGATAAAAATGCCCTTGGAGTAGAGCAGCGTGCCCATGGCTCCATCACACAGCACGGGCGACTTGGCCAGACGTTCGAGGAAATTTCCTGCCATTTGATTGAGAATACAGGATTGCAGATGGCCTTCGCACGCGTCCGAGCGGGCTTGACATCCTGCGAACCTTGAAATTAACGTAACCATCCTTCCCCGTGGTGTTTCAGACCCCGGCAACCGGCAGCGAGGCAAAACTATGGTGAGCGCTGGCTCTATCCCCGGGACCCGGCCCAGACGGCTTCTCTCGATTGATGGCGGCGGCGTAGCGGGACTCATTCCGGTCGAGAGCCTTATCCTGATGGAACAACAACTGGATGCCCTCACCGGCCGCGAGGCGCCCCTTTGTGATCGCTTTGACCTGATCGGCGGTACCAGCACCGGCGCGATTCTGGCCGCTGGACTTGCGTTCGGCCTTAAGGCGGACAAGCTGCGCCGGTTTTATGTCGACTATGGCAAAGAAGTTTTTACAAAAGTTTCCTGGCCCCGGCGTTTTTGGCACAGTTATCCCAGTGGACCCATCGAGCAGCGGCTCATGGAGGTGTTCGGCGAAAATACCTTGCTTGGGAGCGACAAACTCCGAACTAACCTCCTGATTGTCGCCAAGAACGTCACCCTCGGGACAACCTGGTTCTTCACCAACAACCCCAAAGGGCGGTTTTTTCACAACAATGCGGGGCTGGCGTTATGGCAGATCGTTCGAGCCAGTGCGGCTGCGCCGACTTATTTTCCGCCGCGAAAAATCCTGGTACCTGGCGACAATGGCGAGGTCAATGAGTATGAGTTCATCGATGGCGGCGTGAGCAGTTATAACAATCCCTCCCTGCAAGTATTTTTGGAAGCGACCAGCCAAGATTACAAATTCGGATGGCCTACGGGACCCGATCGGCTGTTGATGCTATCGCTGGGGACCGGCTTTTCCCTGAACCAGGTTTCGACCGGCGCTGCCTCTCACTACAACCTGTTCAATTGGGCGGGATACTCCGTT
>QIAI01000079.1 GCA_003224995.1 Acidobacteriota bacterium | reverse complement strand
GTCGCTTGAGCACAAACGGAACACGCACGGCCGACATCGTGATCCTGGGCGCAGGCGTGATGGGCGCATCCATTGCGTTCCATCTGGCTCAACGCAAAGCTGGTCGGGTCCTGGTAATCGATAAAGATCACGTCGGCAGCGGAGGGAGCGGGCGTTCGTCGGCTCTGATTCGCATGCATTACAGCTTTCCGGCAGAGGTTCAGCTCGCGCTGGTCAGCCTGCAGATGTTCGAGCACTGGACGGACCTTGTTGGGGAACGAACCTTGTTTCAGAAAACCGGGTTCGTCCGCCTGGTACATCCGAACGAGGCCGATCGATTGCGATGCAATGTCGAAATGCAATGCCGACTCGGTGCCAACGTGAGCCTGATCTCGAAGCCGGAACTGCGAGAACTCGAACCCGATTGGGTGGTTGACGACATCGAAATAGCCGCTTACGAACCAAACTCGGGTTATGGAGACGGTGCCGCGGTCGCGACCGACTTCCTGTCCCGAGCCCGCGACCTCGGAGTCGCCTATTCGCCGCGCACTCGAGCGATGTCATTGCTGGTCGAAGGCGGCCGGGCGCGCGGCGTTGCCACGGATCAGGGGGAAGTCCAAGCTCCCGTGGTCATCGCTGCCACCGGTCCTTGGACGCGTCCTCTATTCCAGGCAGTCGGATGCGATTTGCCCATCGAGACCGAATACCACCAGGTTGCGATTCTGAAGAACGCGCCGGACATGCGTGGCGGAGGATGCGCCTGCATCGATTCAGGCACCGCAACCTATTTTCGCCCGGATGGTCCTGACAAGTTCTTAGTGGGAGATTTCTATGGCAAGCGGCCAGCGGATCCCGATGATTTTCCGCAGCGCGCTTCGGACGAGTCGCTGGAGGAACTCATCGAACGTGCCTGCCGCCGCGTGCCGAAACTGGAGAACGCCGAGGTCATGCGCGGAGTGACGGGAGTGTACGACATGACGCCGGACTGTCGACCGCTCTTGGGTGAGATGCCGGGCATCACAGGACTCTATCTCTGCGCTGGATTTTCCGGGATGGGCTTCAAGATTTCTCCAGCAGTGGGGCTCGTTATGTCGGAATTATTGCTCGACGGAATCGGTAGGACGGTGGATATCTTGGCGTTCCGACCCGGCCGATTTGCGGAAGGAATGCCGATCAAGGCACAGTTCGAGTACGTCGATGACTAGCTATGCGAAGGAGCACGAATGAAGAAAAAAGGAATTCTGGAGCGGCTGAAGGAAGGCCCGGTTCTGGGAGACGGCGGCTATCTCCTGGAACTGGAGAAGCGCGGGTGGGTGCGGCCGGGCCCATTTACCCCGGAAGTTGCCATTGTCTATCCCGACGCGCTGCGCGAATTGCATATCGAATTTCGAAATGCCGGAGCTGAGGTCCTGCAGGCCCTGACCTTCTACGCAAGTCGCGACAAACTTGCGACGGTCGGCCTGGAAGATCGCGTGGAAGACATCAACCGCTCCGCCGTCCGCATTGCAAAGGAAGTGGCCGGCGACGATTGTCTGGTCGCTGGGAACTTGAGCTTGACCTGGATGTACGAGCCCAATAGTGCGACCGCCGCCGATCGTGTGCGCGAAACCTTCGATGAGCAATTGCGCGTGCAGATTGAAGAAGGCGTTGACTTCATCATCGGGGAAACCTTTTCCTGGCTCGGTGAAGCCTTGTTGGCCGTCGAGCGCGCGAAAAAAACGGGGTTGCCGGTGATGGTCACCATTTGCTTCGAGAACAAAGATGAGACGGCGGAAGGAAAGAATGCAGCGGATGCCGCCAAAGCATTGCTCGATGCCGGTGCCGACATCGTAGGCATGAATTGCCTGCGGCCCCCTCAGCACATATTGGGGCCAATGGCGGAGATGAGGCGAGCCGTCTCGGGCTACCTGGCATGCCAGCCGGTCGGATCCAAGACTCCAAAAACCAAGCCTGACTTTACCAGCCTCCCCGAATTTCCTTATGCACTCGATCCCCTGCAGCTCACTCGCAAAGATATGGGAGAGTACGCAGCGCAAGCGCGTGACATCGGCATCAACTACATCGGCTCCTGCTGCGGGTCGGTAGCTTCCCACGTCAGAGAGATGGCGAAGGTGCTGGGCAAGCTCCCGCCCGATGATCGGATCTGGAAAAAAGGCGGAGCTAAGCCGATGTCGGCGTTCGAGTATTACGATCACGACAAAGAAGAAGTAAAGAAATAAGTGGGATGTCGCCCTTCGGAACAGAAAACAGGCCCGTCAGCGCGACGGGCCTGAAACTTTAATACCGTTTACTGATTCTATGCAGCCGCCTCGGGATCTTCCGCAATCACCAAGGGAACATTCGCGAGGTGCTCATTGATAAACCACTGCTGCAGTTCGTTGGTGCGAAGCACGTCGCTGACGACGAGATCATTCGTGCCTTCATCTCCGATGGTCTGGGCTCGCTTTGCCAACTTGCGGCACTGCCCAATAATGATCTGGTGAGCATCAAGCAAGCGTGAAATCTGGACGGGAACTTCTTCCCGGCCGCGAGGTGGCCGCTCGATCTTCGTGGTCTCGGCTATGTCCGCAGCCATCGCCAGGCTGATGCCGCCCAGAAGCTGAATGCGCTCGGCAATCTCGTCCACGATTTCATCCTGCTCTTCATAATGTTTGTCGTAGAGCAAATGCAGCTGATAGAAAGTCGGTCCGGCAACTTGCCAGTGCGATTTTTTATAGAGATCGCGGAGAGTGATGGTATCGGCGAGCAACTGGTTGAGCTGTTCGGTCATTTCCAGACGAACCGGTTCTTCCAGTTCCAGCGGCAACAAATGCTCGACGGTGCCGTAGGTTTGAATTTCACGCGCTCGCTGATGAAGACGAGGCTGCGCACTGATCCTGCCACGATTAGCAGGCACGGATTCTTTCTTGGCCATGGAAGCTCCTTGCGGTACGAAAGGATGGGCTGAGGGCAGACACGGTCAACGTCACCCGTTAGAAGCAGGCCGCCCGCAAACAGTTGGATGTGAGGAGGTAGCGACTCGACTCCAGACTTCTATCGGACTCCAAAGATGGCATGAAGTCTTCTTTTGAAGACAATGACTTAACTAGAACTTCTCCTCTAATGGTTCACATCTGCCCAGGACCGGAACGGACTAAACGGCTGACCCTAGCAGACTGAAGAGAAGGACGCCCAACACAAAGGCGGCGATGCCCACATACAACCAGTCGCGCTCAATGGCGAAGGCGAACACCGAGAAAGCCACGCGTGCAACCGGCGTCGCAATCAGGACCAATAGTCCAAGCTGAATAATTCCCTGTCCCCGCAACGTAAACGCCGACCGTACGATTCCCTTCCAGTTTCGCAACTCGAAAGGTTCGCCGGCGAAGACGTGATAGCTTGCCGGCGATAATCCATGCCTCATCAGAAATATCAGGCCGCCTACAATTACCAACAGTGCGGCAAGCAGGACGCCGGCGCGCAACAGGTTGGCGATGATGACCTCAATCTTTTGATCCGTCCAGTCAAAGGTTCTGAACATTTACAGTTTCCCCGTGAACGCGCCATAAAGCATCTCGATTCCCAAGGCCGCAATCACCGCACCGAAAACCCAACGCAGTTGCCGGGTCTTGGTGCGAGCGAGAACGCGGGCACCGGCCAGCGATCCTGCAAGCACACCTAGCATGACAGGCATGGCCAGACCGGGATCAACGTACCCGCGGCTGAGATAAACTCCGGCGCTGGCTGCTGCGGTAACTCCGACCATGAAATTGCTTGTCGTGGTCGAACCTTTAAAGGGAATGCCCATGGCGTGCTCCATGGCGAGGACCTTCACCGCGCCCGACCCGATTCCCAACAAGCCCGACAATCCTCCGGCGCCAAACATTAAGCCAAAGCCCAACGGAACGCGATGGACGTTGTACGATTTCGGGCCAGCCAGCGACGGGTACTCGCCGTTCATCCCCAGCCGTGTGGCCAGGGGATCAGGCTTCTGATCGGGAGGAGGATCGACCGGAGTCCGGCTGGAGAGATAGCCGGAGTACAGCAGCACGAGTCCAAAAACGGCGCCAATCGCGGAGGTCGAGACTTTGGCCGCCAGGTACGCGCCAAATAATGCGCCCACGGTAGTTGCGATTTCGAGAAACATTCCAATGCGAATATTGGAAAAGCCGTCCTTCAGATAGGCCACTGCGGCTCCCGAGGAAGTCGCGATGACGGAAACGAGGGAGGCCCCGACGGCATAGCGGATGTCAACCTTGAAAACCAGGGTAAGCAGGGGCACCAGGACAACGCCGCCTCCCAGTCCGGTGAGCGCACCGAGAAAGCCAGCCATGAACGATCCCAGCCCGACCAGAATGGTGAACTCCAGATTGTTCACACTGCCTCCGCAACCAGTGTGCCATAGCGACTACGATCTGGTCTGCGGATGACGAGGTTCTTGGGGATTGACCGGCTTGATTACTCGGAATGGCCGCACCGTTGCGGAGCCGGAACTCCGCGGGGCGGACGATGGGGTCCGCCCCTACGCGAGCCGGAGTTATCCTTCCGCTCTCGGCTCTCCGCCGAGATTGAGTTGGATCAGAGGAGATGGCGCGATCTCTGTCTCAGCGTGCAAGCCGCACTCCGTCTTTTGGAATCCGGACCACCTTCCAGCACGAGCGTCTTCTCCCGGCCGAATTGCCCGCGTGCAATGCGTGCAGCCAATGCTGGTGAAACTGGCATCATGCAAAGGATTGTAAGGAATGTCGTGCGCGAAGATGTAATTCCAAACATCCTTCGTGGTCCAGTCGGCAATCGGATTGATCTTCACCAGTTGGAATTTCGCGTCCCATTCAACCTTGCGTGCGCTCGCACGCGCAGAAGTTTGATCGCGGCGGATGGCCGTGATCCATGCGGGCAAACCCGCGAGTTTTTCCTTGAGGGGACCAACTTTTCGCAGCGCGCAGCAGTCATCCGGCTTCACCGCCCATAGGGCCGGGCCGTAAATCTCCGCTTGCGCTTCTGGGGTCAGACGGGGGCGTACTCGCTCCACAGCGATGCCATAGCGCTTTTCGACTTTCTCAATGAGCTGATAGGTCTCAGGAAAAAGAAATTCTGTGTCGATGGTAAATACCCGCAGGTCCGGATTGAGACGGGCGGCAATGTCGATGAGTGCCATACCTTCCGCCCCGAACCCCGACGCTATCTCCACCCGTTTGCCAAAATTCTTGAAAGCCCACTGTAGAACTTCTTCCGCACTCCAGGTTTCTGCCAAAATCTGTACTTCTTCCAAATTCTCGATCACTGTCTGCTCCTAATCTCCCCAGAGCACCCGGTCGAGGGATAGTTCACCAGCGACGGGCGCCTGCGTGAATGAGTCGGTTGCCAGGTTCCATGGCTTGCTTGCGACGGTTTGCTCGGCTTCGACAACATCGCCGACAAGCAAGAGAGTCGGAGTTGGAAGCTGCGGAGCTTTGGGCAACTCGCGTACCGTAGTGCGATAAATCTGCTGATCTCGAGAACTGGCGCGGGAAACAATCGCGCAGGCCGTATCGGCCTTCAGACCGGCCGCTATCAGCTGGCGGGCAGTCTGCTCGTAATGAAAGCCCGGCATGTAGATCGCCAGAGTGGCTCCGGATGAAACGTACGCTTGCCATTGGACCGTCTCCTTGGGATTGGCATGATGACTGGTCAGAAAAACCACGGCTGAGGCTTTGTCGCGTTGCGTCAGGGATATCTGAGCTGCGGCCGCCGAGGCGAGAGCTGAAGTCACGCCAGGAACGATTTCGAAATCAACGTTGGCCCTGCGAAGAGCAGCGATCTCTTCCCCAGCTCGCCCAAAAATGCAAGAATCGCCTCCCTTCAAGCGGACAACGTTGAGCCCGAACGGGGCAAACGTAATCAGCAAGCCGTTGATCTCCGCTTGTGCAGTGCTTTTGCGCCCGCAACGTTTGCCGACGCTGCGAACTTCAGCAGACGCTGGGATCAGCTCAAGAATCTCGTGTCCAATCAGGTTATCGTGCAATACCACCTGCGCTGCCTGCAGGATTCGCAGCGCCTTAACTGTGAGCAACTCGGGATCGCCAGGGCCAGCCCCCACCAGAAACACTTTGCCGCTCATGAATGACTCCCTGCCACGACGTCGGCGGACTCGCGAGCTTGGAACGATTCATGGCTGGCAATCTCGTGCAACAACTTGCGGCGATGTTCCGAGTCCAATTTGCGGCCAAAGAGCTGCTTGCGAATCTTCCCCAGTTCTTCGATCCAACCCGCGTACACCGGCGCGAGTTGAGCTTCGAATTCGCGACGCAGCCTTTGCGCAAGCGCGGGACTTTTTCCGGCAGTAGAAATCGCAACCTGCAAATCTCCCCGGCGTACCACTGCAGGGTAATAGAAGTCGCAGCGGTCGGGATCGTCCACTACGTTGCACAGAATTTGCCGGCGTTGCGCTTCGCGATAGACCGAGTCGTTGACCTCGAGCGAAGAGGTGGCCGCTACCACCAGGAAGGTCGAATGGAGATCTGCGGTTTCGAACTTACGTGGCTGCCATGCGAGCACTCCAGCGCGCTCCCACGCCTGCACGGCCGGGGTCGCCCATGGTGCGATCACGCGAACCTTCGCGCCTGCCGCTACCAGGCTGCGGATCTTCGATTCTCCAATCTTCCCCGCTCCAATCACCAGGCAAGATCGGCCTTCGAGTTTTAAAAACATGGGAAACAGGTTCATCGCATAATCCCTTTTCGCATGCCTCTTAACCCTCCAACCCATGCGGCACGCGCCCAGGAGACTGATCGCGCACTACGGCCGCCATAAACTCGCCCGCAAGAAACGCGCGCAACTGCACGTCATCGTGCCGCGCAAAGAACTGACGTACATTTTCATTCGGGCGACGCTCGTCGAGATAATGCCGAAGCAGTCGCTCAATCGCGTCCGGTACTTCGCTCGCCAGGCAACGATATCCAACCGGACGTGCAATCGATTGGTGGAGACCGACTGCGCCGCCGACGCAGAAGTAGTAAGCATCCTCCATGCGGTCGCCTACTTTAATCTTCTTGCCTTCGATACCGATGTCGGCGATCCAGTGCTGCCCGCAGCTGTTCGGACACCCAGTGACATGCAGCTTCAGGTGCTGCTCAAAACCGGGCAGGCGTTCTTCAAGTTCTTCCACCAGCCAGCGAGAAAACGCCTTGGTCTCAGTGATGGCAAGCTTGCAGAATTCCGACCCGCTGCACGCCACGGCGCCGCGCCAGAAAGCCGAACCTTGCACTGGAAGGCCCGCGCTGGTGAGTTCTTTCGCGAGTACGTCCACGTTCTCGCGTGGAACATTGACGATCAGCAGGTTCTGCATGTTGGTGGTACGAATTTCGCCGCCAGCTAGCCGCTCTGCGAAATCGCCGGTGGCCCGCATCTGATCGGCAGAGATTCGGCCGCGCAGAACTGCTGCGCCTACGTAAAACAAGCCGGATTGTTTCTGCGGATGAATGCCGACGTGGTCGCGATAGATATCGTTCGGCGGCTGCTCGTCGGCGGCAGGTTCCAGCCGGAACCCGAGGCGCTTCTCCAATTCCTGCTGGAAGGTCTCTACATTCCAGCCGTGACGCAAGAAGAGGAATTTGAGGCGAGCCCGCTCGCGGTTCTCGCGGAGCACGTCGCTGTCTCGAAAAATCTCAGCGATACCGCGCAGAACCGGGATGACCTGATCCTGCTTGACGAAGGCATTCAGACGGGCAGCCAGGAACGGATCTGCAGAAAGGCCACCCCCAACCCGCAACGAGAAGCCAGTTTCGTCCTCGCCACGAAGACGCCGGGTCACGGCGGTCAGGCCGACATCGTTGATCTCAGGGTAAGCACACCAGGAGCGGCAGCCCGTAATGCAGACTTTGAATTTCCGTGGGAGGTTGTAAAAATCCGCATTGCCCACAAAAAAGCGGTTGGCCTCGAGGGCCAGGGCTGAAGCATCGAGAATTTCATCCGCGTCGACGCCCGCTAAGGGGCAGCCCGTAATGTTGCGGGTATCATCGCCGCACGATCCTTTGGTGGTCAGTCCTGCACTCCAAAGGGCATCCAGCAATTCGGGGAGGGCTTCAATAGTGACCCAGTGCAACTGAATATTTTGTCGAACCGTCAGGTCGGCACTTCCACGAGCATAGCGCTGGGTAACGTCGGCAATCGTGCGGAGTTGGTGCGCTTGCAACAGGCCGTTCGGAATACGAATGCGCACCATGAAATACGGCAGCGCCTTCCCTTCGCCGTTCTTGCCTCCGATGACGCCGGCGCCGTCGCCCTGCGTGTACACGCCCCACCAGCGGAAATACGTACCAATCCACTCCGGCGGGATCGAGCTGAAACCCTCGCGCCCGAAGCGGCGAATCTCGTCGAGGCCGTCCCACGGGTTCTGTTCCCGTTTGAGCCGCTCAACCCGCTGCGCTTTCGTTTCTTTGACTGGATTTGTCATAAATGCAAAAAGCCCACCGCCAGTTTGTCTACTGGCGGTGGGCTGATAATTGCTGATTATGAAGAATTTACTACGTCAGCAGCCTCCCTGTGCCAGAAGACACACGCATGCGACAACAAGTACAACAACACACGGTGAATGTCTGGCAAGAAGCCAACATGATTCGGTGATACTAGCGGCGCAAGAAGATCCTGTCAACTGCCGAAGGAAAGATCCAAATTCAAAATTCAGATAGCGGACATCGGAAAAATGGAGGAAGCCACATCAACTCTGGGTTTGACGCGGCGATCCAAGTACCATACCCTACTCCCGTTCGCATGCTGATTCACACTCACCACCGCCATCATTACCACGCGCGCAGCGCGTCGGCGGGGGTGCCTGTCTGAGATAGTCCAGCACTCATCGATTTCCGGCCCGCTGACACGAAAAGTCAGCGGGCTTTTTGTTTTTCCGGCCAAAGGAGAGCGGGATGGAAGTACAGATCGATTTCAAGAAAATGCAGGGGCTCGTGCCCGCTATCGTGCAAGACGCCAAATCGGACGAGATCCTCATGCTTGGCTTCATGAATGAAGACGCCTTTGAGCGCACGATGAATCTCGGCTATGTCACTTTCTTTAGCCGCACCCGCAATCAGTTGTGGACCAAAGGCGAGAGTTCCGGGAACCGTCTGAAAGTGGTCGCGATCAGTACCGATTGTGACCGTGACACCGTCCTGATCCGTGTGCAGGTCGAAGGCGCCGGCGTGGTTTGTCACCTGGGAACGCGTTCGTGCTTCACCGCGGAGATCCCGCTTGCGTCCCTGCACACCGCAGCCCGGGGGAGCAAGAAATGAAGATTCGTCTCGGAATTCCGAAGGGTAGCTTGCAGGAAGCGACGCTGCAATTGTTCGGCCGTGCTGGTCTGCGCGTCTACACCAGCGCAAGGTCGTATTTTGCGTCGACTGGTGATCCAGAGATTGAGTGCATGCTGATTCGTGCGCAGGAAATGGCGCGCTATGTCGAACACGGGGCGCTGGACGCCGGACTCACCGGGCTGGATTGGGTGGTAGAGAGTGGGCTGGATGTGATCACGGTGGCCGATCTGATTTATGCCAAGCAAAGTCGGGGAAAAGTGCGCTGGGTTCTGGCCGCGCCCGAAGACTCGCCATTCCACCGGGCCGAGGATCTCGCCGGGCGAATCATCGCGACCGAACTCGTGCAGGTCACCCGCAATTACTTTCGCAAGCAAGGCGTAGACGCGCAGGTGGAGCTCTCCTGGGGAGCAACCGAAGTCAAACCTCCGATGCTGGCGGATGCGATTGTCGAGGTCACCGAGACAGGCAGCTCGCTGCGGGCGAATCGGCTGCGCATTCTTGACACCGTGCTGGAGTCAAATACGCAAATCATCGCGAACAAGTCTGCATGGGAGGACTGCGGCAAACGGCGCAAGATCGAGAATCTGGCTCTCATGCTCCGCGGGGCCATGGAAGCTCAGGATCGTGTTGGGTTGATGCTCAATGTTCGGAAAGAAAACCTGGCTGGCGTTCTCGCCGTACTGCCCGCCTTGCAAAATCCCACCATCTCCAACCTGAGCGACAGTGATTGGGTTGCGGTAAATACGATCATCGACGAGGCCGAAGCCTGGCAGGTCATTCCACGTCTGAAGCAGGCACAAGCGCAAGGCATCGTCGAATACCCGCTGAACAAGGTGGTGATGTAATGCGCATCCTGAGTGGGGTCCCTGCCATGCGTTTGGTGTGCAAGCTGGAAGGCCGGGGCTCGAATTTCGCTGAACTCGAACCCCGCGTGCGAACCATTGTGGAGAATATCCGTCGAAAAGGGGATCGCGCCTTGCGGGCGTACTCGCAGAAATGGGACGGGCTTGGCGCCGAAGATAAAATTCAAGTTCCCTTGGCCCAGCTAGAAGCCGCGTGGGACCTGTCTTCACCGCAACTCCGCAAGGCCCTGCAAATCTCCGCCGCAAACATCCGGCGCTTTTGCGAGCGGCAAAAACCGAGAGAATGGACGCGAAATGGGAACGGCATTTCGGCCGGGCAAGTCGTGCGACCCTTGGAGTCAGTCGGTTGCTATGTGCCCGGAGGACGCCATCCTCTAGTTTCCACCCTGCTGATGACAGTAATCCCAGCGCAGGTCGCGGGCGTGAAGAACATTCGGGTGGCTTCTCCAAACCCACAAAACGAAATGCTGGCCGCGGCCCATATGTTAGGAGTGCGGGAGATTTTTCGTATTGGTGGAGCGCAGGCCGTCGCCGCGCTGGCTTACGGCACCAGCAGCGTTCCGCGCGTCGATAAGATCGTGGGCCCCGGCAATCTGTATGTCACAATCGCCAAGAAATTAGTTTCCTTCGATTGCGCGATCGATTTCCTGGCTGGCCCGACCGAGGTGGTGATCGTGGCAAGCCGTGGGCGAGCAGAATTTATTGCGGCCGATCTGGTAGCGCAGGCTGAGCACGATCCGGACGCCATCCCAATTTTTATTACGACCTCTAAGTCACTCGCCCGGCAGGCAAGCATCGCGGTGAAACAACTCACGGATCACAACGCCGTCGCTCGACAATCGACCGACCACAACGGAGCGATCTTGCTCGCGCGTTCTCGAGAAGAAGCGCTGGCTTGGGCGAATCGTATCGCTCCTGAGCACATCACCGTCGAGCCAACAGACCTGCCCTCGATTCACAATGCCGGATCAATCTTTGTGGGCGATTACTCCGCCCAGGCCGCCGGGGACTACGCTTCCGGTCCAAACCACGTCCTGCCCACTTCGGGCGTCGCCCGGTTTCGTGGCGGCTTGAGCGTGCACGATTTTGTGAAGGTCATCACCGTCCAGCAGTTGTCGAAAGCAGGCCTCCACAAAATCAGCAAGACGGTCGCATTCCTGGCAGAAACCGAAGGGCTGACGGCGCACGCACATTCCATTCGCGTGAGGTGCCCCCGTGCTTAGTGCGCGTGATGCAGTATGCAAACTTCCGACTTATCATCCGCCTCTGGCCGGAAGAAAAGGGCTGCGGCTCGACTTCAACGAGAATACGGTTGGTTGCTCTCCTCGAGTATCGGAGCGTCTGCGTTCCATTGAAACCGAAGACCTGGCGCGCTATCCCGAGCGCGCACCAGTTGAGGCAGTCGTGGCGGGCTACCTGGGTGTAAGACCCGACGAACTGCTGCTGACCAATGGCGTGGATGAAGCGATCCACCTGGTATGTGAAACCTACCTGGAGCCTGACGATGAGGTCATAATCGTCGTTCCGACATTTTCCATGTATGGCATATTCGCCGCAGCCCCGGGAGCGCGAATTATCAATATTCCCGCCGGTGTGAACTTTTCTTTTCCATTGCACACCATT
>QIAI01000457.1 GCA_003224995.1 Acidobacteriota bacterium | reverse complement strand
GGGCAGGCATTCCGCACCCAGGCTCGTCTGATCACCACATTTGAGCTCGTGCCTGCGGGAACGGATGGGGGCATCACGCCATGGGGAACGCTCTGTGGCACAGTGGCGGCATTCGTGGTCGGCCTGGTCTGCGTGGTCGCCGGTTTGCTTTCGTGGAAGGGGATGCTGATTGCGAGCGTTGCAGGCACGCTTGGCATGTTCGCCGACAGCTATCTCGGAGCCTTGCTGGAGAGGCGGGCCTGGATTGGGAATGACGCCGTCAACTTCCTGAGCACCACCGTGGCGGCGTTGGTAGCGATCAGCTGCGCGGCGTGGTTGCACTAGTTTCCTGCCGGTTCGTTCAATCCTCACTTGGTCATGTCCATCGGTACCTTGAGCTGTGGTTACCGACAAGCGACAATTCTTTGTACCTCCCTTAGTTGCTCCGACGCCGTAGTTGGGCTCCCAGAAGTGTCCGCGGCTGCGTCGAGCTGGATTGTCAGGACGTGATGAGAATCAAGACATTGGTTATCGGATACGCATTTGCGCTGGCGTTGCTGCTCTTCGCACAGCATCGACCCGACGCGGCGCAGCCCAGCGGTTTTACGGGCGTGGTCGATCTTACCCATCCCTTGAGTTCGCAGGAGTTGGCGTCCGGTACGCGGTCCAGTTCTCCGGTTCGGAATGCGACTTTGGTGGTGAAGGATGCAGTGCGCCGCCTGCCGGCATCGACGCGCTCGAATACCGCCATCGATGCACCCGCGCACCTGTTGCGGGGAATGTGGACCGTTGATCAGATTCCGCCCGAGCGGCTGATTGCGCCGCTTTCGGTGCTCGATGTAGGCCAGCAAGTTCGGCGTAATCCCGACTACGAAGTTTCAGTGGAAGACATCGCGCAGTGGGAACAGATGCATGGTGAAATTCCGGCGGGAGCCGTGGTGGTGGCGCGCACGGGCTGGGGCACGCGCTGGAATTCTCCGCGAGATTACCGCAATCTCGACAAAAAAGGCGTGATGCATTTCCCGGGATACTCGCAGGATGCGGCCCGTTTTCTGGTGGAAGCGCGCCTGGTGCTGGCGCTGGGGATTGACACCTTGAGCGTCGACCCGGGCTCGTCCCGCACGCTCGCGGTGCATCAGTACACATTGGCGCACAGCGTGTATCATTTGGAAAACGTCGCCAATCTCGAACGGGTCCCGGACGCTGGCGCGGTGGTTGTGGTGGCGCCTATGAAACTGGAGGGCCAAGTGGACGGCCCGGTGCGTATTCTTGCACTTACCCGGCGTTAGCCCTGGGTAATGTCCTTCCGGATGTGCAAGGAGACTGGCTCCCTTAATACAATGGATATTCGGCCGTCGGCGAGGGCTTGCCTGTTCATTTCGCTTGCCGACAGGGATGAGCGTCGAGCTATCAAGTTTCTCTGAGGCATCCTTCGCTGCAACATTTGAATCCATTTCGGGATAACGCCAAATCCAGCTGCACGACTCACCTATTGGAGCCAACCGGTGCATTCTTTCTTTAGACCTGCCGTTTTCTTTCTCACACTGACCATGAGCCTGAATGCCTTCTCGGAGCGGAAGGCGTCTGACCGCATTACGCAGGACATCGACGAGCGCGAAACCCGGCAACTGCAGGGCAACGTACATCCGCAATTGCAGCACGCGCAAGACCAGGGCCGCATGGATGGCGGACTCGCGATGCAGGGCGTGTCGCTGGTATTCAAGCGCACGGCGGAGCAGGAAGCCAAGGTAGAAAAGTTGCTGGCCGAGCAGCAGGACCCGGCATCGCCGAACTTTCACAAGTGGCTCACGCCCGAACAGTACGGCGATCGGTTTGGTCTGAGTAAAGCGGACGTAGCGAAGGTAGTCGGGTGGCTGCAATCCCAGGGCTTCACCGTGAACCGGGTGGCACGCGCGCGAACGCAGGTGTGGTTCAGCGGGTCGGTCGCGCAGGTGGAACAAGTGTTTCGCACTGAGATGCATCGTTACACCGTGAAGGGCGAGCCGCATTTCGCGAATGGAGTAGAGCCAGCGGTTCCGGCGGCGCTGGCGGACGTCGTGCTGGGCGTGCACAATCTGACGGACTTTCGCCCGCGGGTGAGGGCGCATGTGCGCCGGATGTCGGAGGCGGGCGTTAAAGCCAATCTTACGTCCAGCCTTTCCGGCTTTCATTTCGTCGTGCCGGACGATTTCGCGACGATCTATGACGTGAAGGCTTTGTACACGGCGGGGTTCGACGGGACCGGACAGAAGATCGCAGTGATGGGACAGTCGGAAGTCAACAATACAGATATCGATGCATTCCGCTCGGCAGCCGGGCTGCCGGCGCGCACCGCGACAAACTTTGTGAGGACTCTCGTGCCAGGAACGGGAACGTCCCTCGTGGTTAGCGGAGACGTGGATGAATCGAGCCTTGACCTGGAATGGGCGGAGGGCGTCGCGAAGGGGGCCACAGAAGTTTTCGTATACACAGGGAGCAACACCAACTTCAACGTGTTCGATGCGTTCACTTATGC